>CANRNA010000063.1 GCA_947631805.1 uncultured Oscillospiraceae bacterium
TCCGACACGATGTGGGTGGAGAGGATGACCAGCTTGTCCTTGGCGTAGGCCGACAGGAGGTTGCGCAGCCGCACCCGCTCCCTGGGGTCCAGGCCGGAGGTGGGTTCGTCCAGAATGAGCACCTGGGGGTCGTTCAGCAGGGCCTGGGCGATGCCCACCCGCTGCTTCATGCCCCCGGAAAAGGTCCGTATCTTCCGGCCCGCCACGGACGACAGGTCCAGCTCGCCCAGCAGCTCCTTGACCCGTTTGCCCGCCTTATTTCTCGGTATGCCCTTGAGGGCGGCTATGTACAGCAAAAACTCGGCGGCGGTGTAGGTGGGGTAATAGCCGAAATCCTGGGGCAGATAGCCCAGCACATCCCGGTAGGCCTCCCCCATGGAGGCCACCTCCTCCCCGTTGAACGTGACCTCCCCGCAGGTGGGCTCCAAAATGGCGCACAGCATCCGCATGAGGGTGGTCTTGCCCGCGCCGTTGGCCCCCAGCAGGCCGTATACCCCTGGGCCCAGCTTGGCGCTGACGCAGTCCACGGCTATCTTCCTGCCGAAGTGCTTTGTCAGACAGTTGATGGACAATTCCATAATAATCATACCTCCTGTTGTGTGTTTGATGACGGCCCGCGCCTATCAGTCATAGCGGATATAGGGGCACTGGAGCCACCCGGTCCAGGGGCGGTCGGCCACCTTTGTCTTCACGACCCCGCCGTCGTGGGATATGGCCTCTATGGCGTAGCCGTCTCCTATGTAGACGCCGATATGCCCTGCGGTGGAGTATACCAGCAGCCCCGGCTCGTCCGGCATGGTGTCGATGTCGCCCTTCACCGCGGCGTCGTTCCACATACCGTCCGTCCCGGTGTCCGGCATGTCGTTGATATCATAGCCGATGGACCCGTCCTCCGGGTCATACCAGCCGTAGCCCTTGATGAGCCCGGCGCAGTCCGCCACCCGGCGGCCCATCCACTTCTCCCGTATCACGTCCACGTACTGCCCCAGGTCCTCCGGGTACTGCTCCAGCTTCAAGGCCAGCTGGTCCTCCGTCAGGATGTAGCCGAAGGTCCCCCAGACATAGCCCCACTGGTTCTCCCAGGCCATTTTCACCCACTCCACCAGGTCGTGGCTGTTTTTCGTGTCCGGGTCGGTGAAGCCGCTGGTGTCCAGCTTCGTGGAGCTGCCGGTGCCGTATTCCACGTGGACGAACTGTCCCTCCTTCCACTCCAGCATGTCAGCCGGAGGCGTCTCGGGGACGGCGGTCTGCTCGGCCTCCGCCGTCTCCTCGGCGGCGGGCGGCGCCTCCGGGCCGGTGGGCGCCGCCGTGGGCGCGGCCCGCCCCGCACCCGGCCGGAGAGATATGCTGTACGCCAGGGCCAGAGCCAGGGCCGCCGCGCAGAGCGCCGCCGTCAGCGCCGGTATCAGCCACCGCGCGCGTCTTTTCCGCCCCCGTGGGGTCTTTCCAGGTCCGGTCATGTCCCTCTCCCTTCCGGGCGGACGATACTGTCCGCCCCGGTGAAAAATTTCATCATTCCGCCTTCCTTATCAGTATGAACGGGGTCAGCTGCCTGTCCTGGCCCGCCGGGTTGTCCCGGATGAGGGCCAGAAGCTGGGACACGGTCCAGTCCCGGAGCCGCCGCCCCCTGCCCAGGAGCTCCGCCGTCAGGTCGTTGGCGTCCACGATCATCATCACGACCCCCGTCTTTTCATACACCTGGTCGCACACCCGGTCCGGCTCTCTGGGGATGCGGATGCCTATATGGGCGTATTCCGGGATGTCCCGGCCAAAAAAGCCGTCCAGCCCCCGCACCTCCGGGTCCAGCATGTCGTAAAAGGTGCCGTGCACCCCCCGGAGCTTGTCCGCCCCGGCACAGACGGCGGCCTTCAGCACCGCCCCCAGGCCGCACCGGTCAATGGCGAACTGCATCTTCACCGGCAGCCCCATCCCCGGCCCCGCCGCCGTCTGGTGGACGAAGCGGGAGAGGATCTTTGCCCAGAGGCCGGGCTTCACCTGGTCCTCGGTGACGATGCGCCCCTGGCAGAGGGCCACCACCTTTTCGCTGACGGACACGATGTCCCCCGGCCGGTAGACGGGCTTGACGTATCGCTCCACCAGGTCAGTGAAGCTCTCCCCCACCTGGACGAAATGGGTCCGGATGGCGTAGCGGGCGTACAGCCCGCCGTTGACGCGGACGGTGAGGGCCTTGCCCTCGTTGGGTCGAAGCTCCATGGTACAAACGCTCCTGTGGGTCATCGGTCGGCAACTCCGTACATATTTATCTCCCCTCTGGCCCGGAGGATGAAGACCACCTCCTTGGCGAACAGCCAGGCGTAGAGGACTACCGCCGCTATCCATATCCCCAAGGCGGACGCCTCGTACAGCCAGGGGAACATGAGCGCCGAGCACCGCCAGAAGGCCACCGACCCCAGGGCCACCCCCACGCTGATGGAGGCCCCGTCCCGCCTCCTGCTGCGGATGAGGGCCAGCATGGTGGTCAGGCAGGTCAGATAGGGCACCAAGCAGTAAAGGACCATCCGGCCCATGTTCTCAAAGGAGCGCTGGAGCCACACCTCGAATGCCAGCAGGAACGTCACGCATACCAGGGACGCGCCCCCCGCCAGTATCAGCCGGGCCAGGGCCAGCTGGGGCCCGGAGACCCTTGTGGCCGCCTCCACCTCGCTGACCCGGTGGAGCTGGCCCCGGAAAAACGCGGGCACCACCGCCAGGATGAACAGGGGCATATACATGGGCAGCATATAGGGGCTCATGGACGACGATCCCGCCACCAGGCAGGTGACCGCCAGCACGGCTGTCTCCGCCAGGAGGATGGGTATGCCCTCGAAGTGGAACACGTCCGACATGAACCCCCAAAAGCTCTGCCGGTCCTCCTCCCGCAGGGCGGGGCGCTCCGCCACCAGGGCCGTGCAGCGCCGAATGGTCCTCTCCAGGCCCCCGGCGGTCATGTCCTCCTGTTTTGTCCGGTCCAGGTATTCCGTCAGGCGCTTTTTCATCCGCCTGTTAGTCATCGTCCCCCATCCCCCTTCGCATGTTCTTCAGCCCGTAAGCGACCCGGCTCTGGGCCGTCCGCAGGGTGCAGCCCGTGGCCTTAGCGATGTCCCGGAAGCTGAGGCGCTCTCCGAACCGCAGTATGACCGCCTCCCGCTGCTCCGCGGGCAGTCTCTCCAGGGCGGCGCGCAGCTCGTCCCGGTCCTCCACCCGGCCGTTCTCGTCCCGGGCGCACAGGAGCTCCGCCTTGTCCTCCCATGGGTCCGTGACGGCCCGACGGCTCTCGTCGGTGCACAGCCGGTTGGCGATGGCGAACAGATAGGCCCTGAACCGGCCCTCCTGCCGATAGCCGGACAGGGACCGGAACAGCCGCAGGAACGTCTCCTGGGTCAGGTCCTCCGCCGTCTCCCGGCTGCCGCACCGCCACCGGCAATAGCGCGTGACGGCGGGATAATAGCGCCGTATCAGCGTCTCAGTCGCGGCGTTGTCGCCCTGGCGTATTCTCTTTATCAGTTCGTCGTCGCTCATGTGCCGCTCGCTTTCTTTCTCTACTATGTAATACCGAAAAAAGAGGCGAAATGATTTATCCTGTCGAAAAAAATTTTTTCTGGTCCCCAAAAACAGAAAGATGGCATGACCGCGTCGGTCATGCCATCTTCTCTGTTATTTGCTCACCATTTCCGCGTCCGGTCCAGCCGGTACAAGCCCCAGTTGCACTCGGACTTCTCCGGGCCGGAGGCCTTCCAGGGCTCGTCGAAGGCCTCGAAGATGAAGCCTATGATCTGCTCCTTCTCCAGCCAGGCGGACAGCTCGGTGATATACCGCTTCTGGTTGGGCACGTTGGCCTGCTCCGGGCGCATGCCCACCATGCCCTCCATCTCCTCGGGCATATCCGGGCCGAACGCCTGTTCAAAGCCCTCGGGCCGAGGCTCCTTCACCGTGTGGGTGGTCCAGCCCACCTCCGTGAACAGCACCTGCTTGTCCGGGAACATGGCCTTTATCCGCTCATAGTGCCGCCGGTTCATATCCACCGCCTCGTCCACAGTCCGGCCGTAGTGGAGGGGATAGCTGTGGACGCTGATGAAGTCCAGGTAATGCCCCAGCTCCTGGATATGGGGCCACTCGAAAATGCCCTCGCAGAAGGTGACGGGCTTATCCAGCGCCTCCTTCAGCCGCCGGGCGTGGCCCATGAGCCGTTCCGGGCTCACCAGATGGGCGCCCCAGAAGGGCGTGTTCTCGTTGCCCACGGACACGGCGGCCACCTCGTCCTCATACTCCCGGACAAGCTCGATGAGCCGGTCCACCTCCGCGTCGTTCCGGGCGGCGTTGGCCCGAAGCTGCTCCGGGGTGAAGTTCTGCTTCTCAAAGGGGCAGCGGTCGTTGTTGGATTCCGGGTCGGAGTCGATGCCGATGAGGCAGCGGATGGGCAATCCCTCCTCCCGGATGACCTCCAGGGCCCGCCGGGCGTGGAGGTTGGGGTCATACATGCGTATGTAGCGGAAGCCCTCCCCCGCCAGAAGCAGCAGGTCCTGGCGTATCTCCTCCTTGGAGGGGCACACCGTCTTGGGGCTCTGCCCCGCCCGATAGCCGGAATAGCATATCGCCTTGCCGTATTGCAGCACGTCCATAACCAAAAGCTCCTTTTCAAATTATTTGTTGTATCATATCCCGGGCCGCGTGAAAAGCGGTCAGTGGATGAACCATTCCAGCACGAACACCACCGCGCAGCAGGTGACGGCTGTCTTGAACAGGTCCGCCCCGAGCCAGGCGGCGGCCAGCCCCACCAGCAGGGCCGCCAGGCCGGATACCTGGCTCTGGGTGGCGTCCAGAATGGCGGGGAAGGTCATCACCGCCAGCGTCACGTAGGGCACGTAAAACAGGAACGACTGAATGAACCGGCTGCGGATGGGCTTGCGCAGCACGGTCATGGGCAGGGCCCGGATGAGATAGGACACCCCCGCCATGACGAATATGTATATATACAGCTTCACGGCGTGTCCTCCTTTCTGGGAAACAGGGCCGCCGCCCCGGCGGAGATGGCCACGGTCAGGATGATGGTGCGGGTGCCGTCGGACAGGTCCGACACCACCGGCAGCCGGGACAGGGCGAAGCTGGCCGCGAAGGACAGGGCCACCAAGCCCGCGATGACCTTCTCCTTCCGGGCGGGGGGGATGAAGATGGCGATGAACATGCCGTACAGCGCCACGCTGAAGGCGCTCACCAGCCGCAGGGGCAGAAGACTGCCCGCCAGGGTCCCCAGGGCGGTGCCCAGCGCCCAGCAGGGGATGGACACCACCATGGCCCCGTACATATACCGGGGGCACAGATAGCCCGGCCGGGCGATGGTGATACCGAACAGCTCGTCGGTGATGTCAAAGGCCATGAACAGCCGGTGATAAAAGGGCCCCTCTGGGTCCATCCGCTGGCTCATGGCGCAGCTCATCAGCAGATACCGGGCGTTGGTGATGAGCGTGGCCAGGGTCATCTCCATGTAGGACGCCCCGGCGGCCATCATCGTCAGGCCCATGTACTCCCCCGCCGAGGCGTTATTCAAAAGGCTCATCAGCGCCGCCTGGAAAGGGCTCAGTCCCACGTTTTTTGCCAGGATGCCCAGGGAGAAGGACACGGCGAAATACCCCAGTCCGATGGGGATGCCGTCCTTCATGCCCTCTAAAAACACCTGGCGGCTGTCTCTCAGTTTTTCTTGCTGCATGTCTGTCGCTCCAAGTATGCGTATAGCTCCTCGTCTCCCACCTGGTCGGACATGTTCAGCCTGCCCAGGCCCAGCAGGCTGTCCCTGTCCCCGCGGGTGACGATATTCTGATGGGCGCTGTCGGTGGTCAGCGTGACGCGCACGCCCAGCTCCGCCAGCAGCCGGTCTGTCTGCTCCGTGTGCCGCCCCAGGGGAAAGGCCAGGGCATACACATCCTCTACGCCCCCGGCGGCCAGAACCTCCTGTTCCAGCCGGAAGTCCTCCCGGACCGCGGCGGCATACTCTTCCTCCGTCTCCTCCGGGAGGGGGAGCATACTGGTCCGGGGCGTCTGGGACGTCTCGAAGGGGGCCCACTGGTGCATGTCATAGGTATGGGACTGGACCTCCATCCGGCCGGAGGCGGCCATCTCGGCCATCTCCTCCGGGCCGAAGTGGGGCGTCATGGTCCACGCGGTGTCCTTGTACAGCGTCCGCCCCACGGACACCCCTATGACGAACGCCGCAGCCGGATAGCCGTATTCCCCCAAAATAGGAAAGGCGATGTCGTACACGCTGGCGTAGCCGTCGTCAAAGGTGATGCACACGGGCTTTTCCGGCAGGTCTCCCGTCCCGTCCACGTAATCCAGCAGGTCCCGCAGCCCCACGGGGGTATAGCCCCCGTCGGCCAGGGCGTCCATCTGACGGCGGAAGCCCGCCTCCGATATGATGGTATCCGAGCCGCCCGCGCCGTCCAGGTGGTGATACATGAGCACCCCCACTCCCACGCTCTCCTGAGGCTTCTCGCACCCCGCAGCCCCCAGCAGCATCACCGCTGCCAGCAGCGCCAGCACCCGGGCCCTCATCGGCTGTACCGGCGGCGGGGCATGGCCTTCACCCGGCCGTAGCAGGCCGCGCACAGCCGCCCTCGCTGGTGGATGGGCAGCGCCGCCCCGCACCGGGCGCAGAAGCGGATATTGTTGCGCAGGTTGTATAGCAATATCTCGTTGATGGCGTCGGCCGTCCGGGCCCGCTCGTCATAGAGCTCCTCCCTGTCCACCTCGCAGTCGAAGGCCTTGGCGAAGGAGAAGAACAGGTCCAGCTTCCGGTAGTGGAGCTCCAGCTCCGGCAGGGTGAAGGGCTCCCGCCGCTCGGGCAGGGCGGGCCGCTCCAGGGCCTCCCCCGCCTCCCACGTCCGCAGGAAGCGGAAAAACAGCTCGCTCAGCGCCGGGTCCGTCTCGTCAAAGGGGATGTTGGCGGCCCGGAGCTCCTCTTCTCGCGTGAGGGTGAAGCCCCCCTCCCGTATCCGGGAGATGATGGCGATGTACCGGCTGATATCCAGCTTCACGTAGGGCTCGGCTGTGGGCATCCGGTTCCAGACCTCCAGCACCTCCAGCAGGTCAAAATCCACGGAGGTGATCAGGTCAGAAAAGCCCACCACGGCGTGCTGCAGAGGCGGCACCACCGCCTCCAGGCCCCTGCGTATCAGGCTCAGGTCCTCCATCGCCCCCACGAAGCCCTGGTCGTACATCCCGTACCGCCCGGCCCGCCCGGCTATCTGCTGTATCTCTTCGGGCTTGAGGGACCGGCGGTCGTGGCCGTCGAATTTTTCCGTGTCCATGAATATGACCCGCCGGATGGGCAGATTCAGCCCCATGCCGATAGCGTCGGTGGACACTACGTACTTCATCTTCCCGGACAGGAACCCCTCCATCTGCTTGCGCCGGGTGGCGTAGGGCAGCGCCCCGTAGATGATGGCGGGCTCCTTGCCCTGGCTGCGCAGGTCGTCGGCCACGGACAGCACCCCCACCTTGGAGAAGGTGATGAGCGCGTCGCCGGGCTGCACGTCGGAATAGTCCACCGTCCGGTTCATGCACACCAGCGGGGTCTTCCGCTCGTGCTCCATCACCTCATAGCTGTCGCCGCAGCTCTGGATGATGCGCAGCAGCAGCGGCAGGGCCTGGGGCGCGGCACACAGGTGCACCTCCGGGGCCCGCACCCCCAAAATGGCCCGCGTCCAGGCATAGCCCCGCTCCGGGTCCGCGATCATCTGGCACTCGTCGATGACGGCCACCTCGTATTCCTGGCCCAGGTCCAGCTTTTCGGCGGTGGCGGCCACATGGGTGTCCCAGTCCTGTTTGTCCTCCTCCTCGCCGGTCGTCAGCGAGCAGGCCACCCCGTTGTCCAGAAGCATCTCCTGGGCCTCCAGGGCCAGCAGCCGCAGAGGGGCCAGGTATACCCCCGTCTCAGCCCGGATGAGCCGCTGGAACCCGGCGTAGGTCTTGCCGGTGTTCGTCCCGCCTATATGCACCACGAAATGCCGGGCCATGGCCCGGGCCTCGGGGTATTCGTCCTTGGGATTGAGCGCCACCAGCACGTCCAGGCTCGTCCGTATGGCCCGTGGCACGTACACCACGGAATAGATGTAGCCCAGGCCGTTTTTGAATAGCTGCTGGGTGGGGAAATCCGCCATGGACAGCACGTCCTCCGCCCGCGCCTCCGGCTGAGCGGCCATGAACGCCTCCAGCGTCCGCTCCGCCACGGCCAGCAGCACCTCTCCGTAGCGCTGGCGGACCTTCACCGACAGGGTGTTGGCCCGGTTGGCGGCCAGCCACGGGGTGGCGCTGACAAAGTTTTTCAGCACGGTCATCGGCTTGGGGTCGGGCTTTGCCCCGGCAAGGCCCAAAAAGCTGTTCGTCCGGCCCATGGCCTTGCCGCCGGGCAGCACCACCGCCCAGCCCGACGCGGGAATGAGCCGCACCATGGCCTCGTGATACCGCCAGGCCAGCAGCCCCGCCGGGCCCTCCGGCCTCGCCCAGGAGGACCAGCACTCGCCCATGAAATCTCTGGCCCGTTCCAGGGCCGGGCCCACGTTCTCCCCGGTGATGCCCATCTTCTCCCGGGTGACCTGGGCCACTTTATTGCTGTTGGTGACGACGCGGAACCGCTCCGTGCCCTCGGCCGTCAGCACCACGTCTACCTGCCAGATGCGGAAGGTGCCTCCATCGGTCTGGCGGAACTGGGCCGGGGGCAGCAGCTCCTTGATGAGCTTGGGCGTCCAGCCCCGGCTGCGCAGGGTGCTCAGGTCCCAAAACTGTTCGTCCCGTTTCAGCATCGTTCCGCCTCCTTTCGCACACATACTTTTTATAGTGTATCACATCCGCCCCCTATCTATCAAGAAAAACCATCAGGCCCGCGTCCGATGGATACGTTCCATCAGCCGCGGGCCGCGGGGCAGCTTGCTTTTT
>CANRNA010000064.1 GCA_947631805.1 uncultured Oscillospiraceae bacterium
CTGCGGCTGGCGGTCATGCACAACCTGTGGTTTTACAACAACCTGACCGCCGAGATACGCGCCGCCCTGGAGGCGGGGACCTTCGGGGCCTATCGGGCAAAATATGCCAAACTTCTTGACACGAGGATATAAAGACTATTATAATAAGAGTAACTTTTTTGGAGGTATTCAAATGAAACTTTCTCGCCTGAACAGGTTTATCGCGCTGGCGGCCCTGGTGGCCCTGGCCGCGCTCACCCTCTCCGGCTGCGCCCCCGTGGCGACGGAGGGCGGCGACGGCACGGCCGCGGCCGCGGGCGGCGGTCTGAGCATGATCATCATGATGATCGCCATGATCGCCGTGTTCTATTTCTTCATGATCCGTCCGGAGAACAAGAAGAAAAAGCAGGCGCAGCAGATGCGGGACAACCTGGCTGTTGGTGACACCATCACCACCATCGGCGGCATCATGGGCAAGATCGTCAACGTGAAGGACAACGCCATCGTCATCGAGACCAGCGAGGACCGGGTGCGTATGCAGCTGACCAAGTGGTCCGTGTCCAGCGTGGGCAAGCAGACCGAAGAGCCCCAGTGACAGCTTCCGGCAAATAATGACATCCCCCTGTGAATAGGCTTTTGTAAGTCCATCACAGGGGGAATCATTATGTCGTTTTTGAAAAAGAGCTCCTTTGCCGTGTGCGCGGCCGTGGGCACGGGCTGCGCCATTGTCCTGACGGCGCTTTTGCTCCTGCCCTTTGCCTGGGCGGTCCAGCGCCAATGGCTGCCCCAGCAGGGCGGGTGGCTGTACGCGGCCGGGTGCGCCTTCGCGGCGGTGCTCGTTCCCACGGCCGTCATCGCCCGGACGCGCCGCCGCCAGGCCATGGCCACGGGAGGGGTCCTGAGCCTGGCTTATGTGGCCCTGGTCGCGCTGCTGTGCGCCCTGGGGGGGAAGAACTGCGCCTTCGGCCTGTGGCTGGCCGCCCTGGCCGCGGCCGCTCTGGCGGGCGGCATGGCGGGGGCGGTGCTGTCCATTCGTCAAAATACACATAAGAAGAGACGGCGTTAGGCAAGATTAAATACTATACGTTATCTAGTGCGAAGGTCAACATAAGGGGTTACAAATACACCAAATGTCGTTATAAATTGTAACTTATGACACCAGAAATTGAAGAAATCCAGATTCTAGCCAGAAAAATAAATTACAAATTGTAACTAATTTAAATTTTTAGTTCACATAATATCCGTTAAAAGTAACAAAAATTACATTTTTCGCAAAAAAACTCTTGATTACATCTTGAATTTGTTATATAGTGGTCACACGATAATTATGTCAAACGACACAGAGGAGTGTGGTCACTGTGACGAATGAGGAGTGCATCGGGAGATACGAGCGGTATCTGGCCGATGAGAAGAAGGCGTCCAAGAATACCCTCAGCTCTTACCTCCGCGATATCCGCCAGTTCGGGGACTTTTTGACAGGAAGCGGCTGCGATTATGTCACTGCGGAGGAGGAGGACCTGAACGCCTATATCGACCACCTCCGGGAGGTGGGCAAATCGGTTGCCACAGTTTCCCGTAATATCGCCTCTCTGAAAAACTTCTACGTCTGGATGAAGCTCCAGGGCTATGTGGACGCCAACCCCACCGGTCAGCTCGTGCCGGACAAGGCCACCCACAAGCTGCCGTCGGTGCTCACGGCCCAGGAGGTGGACCTGCTGCTGGCCCAGCCGGAGTGCACCGACCGGAAGGGATACCGGGACAGGGCGATGCTGGAGCTTTTGTACGCCACGGGCATCCGGGTCAGCGAGCTTATAGGCCTGGACGTGTCCGACCTGAATCTGGCCGCCGGTATCATCAACTGCCGGGGCAGGGACAAGGTGCGCACCATCCCCCTGTATCCCAAGGCGGTGAAGGCGCTGAAGGACTATGTGGACTTCATCCGGCCGGAGATGATAGCGGTCCCGGGGGAGAGGGCCCTGTTCGTGAACGTGAGCGGCGAGAGGATGAGCCGCCAGGGCTTCTGGAAGATCGTCAAGAGCTACCAGCAGAAGGCGGGCATAGAGAAGGATATCACCCCCCACACCCTGCGCCACAGCTTCGCCACCCATCTGCTGGAAAACGGCGCGGACCTGCACTCCATCCAGGAGATGCTGGGCCACGCGGACATAAGCTCCACCCAGATCTACTCCCAGCTGGTGAAGCGGCAGCTGAAGGACATATACAACAAGGCGCACCCGAGAGCGTGACGATATATAAAGACCCGCGTCCCCGTCCATCCGACGGGGACGCTTTGCGCTTGACGGCGGGAGATGGGATTGCTATAATATTTGCATCTCATGGAAAGGGGCGAGAGTGATGGAGGCCATTTTTACCCAGGAGCCCGGCGGGACGGCGCTGGCCTCTTTGGGCGCCGATCGGAAGCGGGACACGGATGAGCTGCTGCGGATACTCCAGGGCACCTCACGGCTGAGCTCCGCCCTGAAGACGATAGAGGGAGAGATGGGGGCGCCCGATTTTGCCCAGGAGCTGGGCGCGCTCATGAAGCAGAGACAGCTGACGGCCGCCGAGCTGAGCGAGACGGCCCTGCTCAGCCGCTCGTTCATCTATCAGCTTTGCAGCGGGGAGCGAAAGCCCAGCCGGGACATGGTGCTGCGCCTGGCCCTGGCGCTGGAGCTGTCCTTGGACGATACCCAGCGGCTTTTGCGCTCCGCCCGGCGGGGAGCGCTGTATCCCCGTGTCCTCCGGGACGCCATCGTGATATTCGCCCTGAACGGCCGCATGGGCGTGACGGCGGCGGATGAACAATTAGTCACCAGAGGCGAAGCGAGCCTCCTCTAGCGGCGGGCTATTTTCCGTCATACTTCGTCAGGCGGCTTGGAAATACACAAAGTATTCCCTGCGCCGTCTTTCTCGTCTGACGAAAAATATCCGCGCCGCGATTCTCCTTTCCCCATGAGACCCGCTTCGCTGGGCTCTCATGGGGGCCCCGAGTGAAATAGGAACCAGCCGAGATGTGCTGTCTCGGCTGGTGAGTTATTTTTCAGGTACCGGGTTTGCGCTTGCCCCGGCGTCTGCGGCGGCGGGGCTTGGTCCGCTGGGCGTGGAAGGAGGCGACCATGTCCTCGCTGGCGCTGTACAGCAGCCGGTTGGCGACCCAGGAGCCGTCCTCGGTCTGACGCAGGCGGATACGGCACAGATACGCCCCGTGCTCCGGGCACTGGGCCAGGGACATGTAGCGCTTGTCTCCCTGGCTGACCCAGCGGGTGCGCTCCAGCTCCCGGCCGCACTCCGGGCAGACGGCCCGGGACTGCTGCACCGCCTCCCACAGGGCCTCCCGGGTGGGATAGGAGGGGGACACCGTGTGCTGCAGAGGCTCGGGCTGGGACTGGTCCCCTCCGTGGGTGTGGCAGGTGAGCTGGCGGACGATCTGGGGATAGTCGGAAAGGCCCTTTTTCATATCCAGCCGGGAGCAGACAAGAGCGGTGTTATAGGCGTCTCCCAAGGCGTCGTGGGCGATGCGGGTCTGCTCGATGGAGAAGTGCTCCATGGCGGTCTCCAGGGACTTCTGGTTCCGGTCCTCGTCCTCGGTGAGCGTGTTGTATATGAGCTGCAGATTCACCCACTGGCCCATCCAGTCGATGTCCAGGTCATGGATGATGCAGTTTTGCTCCATGATGCCTCTGTCGTCATAGCCCCAGGTCATGAAGGTGCATCCCGGCCCGCACCAGGCCAGAAACTGCTCCAGGGCCTTGGGGAAGGGCTGGCCGTGGGCCAGGCGGGCATTGTCGAAGCCGGTGAGCTTTTTCACCTTGAAGTGCATTTTCCTGAACCACACGGGGCTCACGTCGCACTGGAATTCCTCTCCCGGTGTGAAGTCGTCGTTCAGCTTCACGGCGCCGATCTGGATGATCTCGCCCCGCAGGTGGATGGGAAGATGGTTGAAAACTGGGGATCTGGCGCTCATGGCCTGGTTCCACTCCAGGTCAATGACAATGTATGGCATGTTCGTGTCCTTCCTGATGCGCAATCGGCGCTTAAGATTCATTTTAGCATACTTCGGAAAAAATAACAACATAATTGCGCGGGCCAGCCGTATATGTTAAAATAAACCCTGTCAAATGTGAGCCACAGGAGGTACCACCATGAGGATAGCGGTTTTGTGCGGCGGGCTTTCCAACGAGAGGGACGTGTCCCTGTCCGGGGGGACCGGCATCGCCGGGGCCCTGCGGGAGAGGGGCCACGCCGTGGCGCTGCTGGACCTGTTTTTGGGCTGGACGGAGCCCATTGCCGATATAGAGGACGTGTTCACCCTGTCGGAGGAGGGCGTCCCGTTCGCCGTGGGGGAGGACGCCCCCGACCTGGAGGCCGTGCGGGCCATGCGCCCCGGCCAGGGGCTGGTGGGCCCGCGGGTGCTGGATATATGCCGGGCGGCGGATATCGTCTTTCTGGCCCTCCACGGGGACGAGGGGGAGAACGGCAAGCTCCAGGCGTATTTTGACATCAACGGGGTGCGCTACACCGGCAGCGGCTATATGGGCAGCGCCCTGGCCATGGATAAGGCCCTATCCAAGGTCATGCTCCGGGCGGCGGGCGTGCCAGTGGCGGAGAGCGTCACTGTCCGCCGGGGAGAGGACGCGCCCGCCTTCGATTTTCCCTGTGTGGTGAAGCCCTGCTCGGGGGGCAGCAGCGTGGGCACCACCATCGTGAACGGACCAGGGGAGTATGGCGCGGCCCTGGAGCTGGCCTTCCGCTATGAGGACAGCGTCCTGGTGGAGCGATTCATCCCCGGCCGGGAGCTGACGGTGGGGGTGCTGGACGGGAAGGCCATGCCCGTGACGGAGATCATCCCCAAGTCGGGGTTTTACGACTATAAAAACAAGTATCAGCCCGGCCTGACCGACGAGCCCTGCCCCGCGCCCATCACGCCGGAGCAGACCGCTGCCATCCAGAGCCTGGCCGAGCGGGTGTATGAGACGCTGCGCCTTCAGGCCTATGGCCGGGTGGACTTCATCATGGGCCGGGACGGGACCTTCTACTGCCTGGAGGCCAACACCCTGCCGGGCATGACCCCCACCAGCCTGATACCCCGGATGGGCCGGGCCATGGGCATGGACTACGGCCAGCTCTGCCAGGCGCTCATCGACGCGTCCATGAAAAAATACGCCTGATACCGGAGGATGCCATGAAGGATTTGACGCCCCAGGTCGTTTTGGCCGTCACCGGCGGCCGGGCGGCCGGACCGCTCCCGTCCGGGGAGCTCACCGCCGTCACCACCGACAGCCGGACCATTTGCCCCGGCTGCCTTTTCGCCGCCATACCGGGGGCGAGAGTGGACGGCCACGATTTCATAGCCCAGGCCGCCAAAAAGGGAGCGGCCTGCGTTTTGTGCAACCGGCCTGTTGACGCCCCCGTGGCCCAGATACTGGTCCCGGACACCCAGGCCGCTCTGCGGGCCCTGGCCGCCCATTACCGGTGGGGCTTTTCCATCCCCGTGGTGGGGGTGACGGGCTCTGTGGGCAAGACCACCGCCAAGGAGATGATCGCCGCGGTGCTCTCCAGCCGGTTCGACACCCTGAAAACGGAGAAAAACCTGAACAACGAGCTGGGCGTGCCCCTGACGCTGTTTCACCTGCGGGAGCGTCACCAGGCCGCCGTGGTGGAGATGGGCATCTCCGGCTTCGGGGAGATGACGCGCCTGACGGAGATGGTCCGGCCGGACATCGGCGTATACACCCTCATCGGCGACGCCCACCTGGAATTTCTGGGGGACAGGGCAGGGGTGCTCCGGGCCAAGGGGGAGATGGTCTCCGGCATGGGCCCCGACGGGGTCATCATCGCCAACGGGGACGACGAGCTGCTGGCGGCCCATGACTTCGGCCGCAGGAAGATACTGTTCGGCCTGGGGGAGAACTGCGACCTCCGGGCCGTGGACATAGCCGCCCGTGGGACGGAGGCCATGGAGTGCACCATCCTGGCGGGGGACAGGCGCATCCCGGTGCGTGTGCCCGCCTTTGGGGAGCATCTGGTCTACGCCGCCCTCATGGGGGCGGCCGTGGGGCTGGAGCTGGGCCTGACAGACGATGAGATAGCCGCCGGGGTGGCCGGGTATGAGACCGTGGGCAGCCGGGGCCGGGTGATAGCGACAGGTCGGCTCACCATTTTGGACGACTGCTACAACGCCAATCCCACCAGCGTGAAAAGCGCCGTCCGCAGCCTGGAGCGCCTGCCGGGGCGGCATGTGGCCGTGCTGGGGGACATGCGGGAGCTGGGCGCCGCCGGAGAGGCGATGCACCGGGACGTGGGGGCTTTCGCGGCGGAGCGCTGCGATCTGGTGATCGCCTGCGGCCCTCAGGCGGAGGCCATCGCCGCCGGGGCGGGCCCCGGCGCGGTGTGGTATCCCACGGTGGAGACCCTTTTGGAGGCCCTGCCGGGGCTCATAAGCGAGGGGGACGCGGTGCTGGTGAAGGCCAGTCGGGCCATGGGATTTGAGGCCGTATCGGAGCGTTTGCGCCTTTTTTGAGGGTCATTGGACGAATTTTGCGCGTTTTCTCAAAAAAACACTTCACAAATGCCATATAGATTGATATAATATGGACAATCTTTCGATCTGTCTGAGATCGAACATGAGGGGGATGGATAATGTTCAAGATCGTGAGCAAAAGGCCCTTGAACGAGGCCCAGACGGTGCTGGAATTCGTCATCGAGGCGCCGCTGGTGGCCCGGAAGGCCCGGCCCGGCCAGTTTATCATTTTCCGGCTGGACGAGTACGGCGAGCGCGTGCCGGTGACCATCGCGGCCTCCGACCCGGACAAGGGCACCGTGACCATCATGGTCCAGCCCGTGGGCCAGACCACGAAGATGCTGGCCCTGATGGAGCAGGGGGACTATCTGGCGGACTTTGTGGGGCCTCTGGGACGTCCTACCAACATGGAGGGGCTGAAGCGTGTCTGTGTCGTCGGCGGCGGTGTGGGCAACGCCATTGCCTATCCGGTGGCCAAGGGCATGCACGACCGGGGCATCCAGGTGGATATGGTGGCGGGCTTCCGCTCCAAGGACATCGTCATCCTGGAGGAGGAGATGCGCGCCGGGGTGACGAACCTGTACATAACCACCGATGACGGCTCTTACGGCGAGGCTGGCTTCAACGTGACGAAGATGAAGGCCCTGCTGGACGCTGGCAACCAGTACGACGAGGTCATGTGCGTGGGACCCACCCGCATGATGCAGCGGGTGTGCGAGGCCACGAAGGAGTACGGCGTGAAGACCATCGTGTCCATGAACCCCATCATGCTGGACGGCACGGGCATGTGCGGCGCCTGCCGCTTGACCGTGGGCGGGGAGACGAAGTTCGCCTGCGTGGACGGCCCGGAGTTTGACGGCCACCAGGTGGACTGGGACGGCATCATCAAGCGCTCCGCGTTCTACGCGGAGGAGGAGAAAGCGGCCGAGGAGCATATCTGCCGCATCACGGGAGGTGTGAGACAGCATGGCTAACATGCGTATGGATAAAAATCCCATGCCGGAGCAGGACCCTCTGGTACGGAACAAGAACTTTGAGGAGGTGGCCCTGGGCTACACCGCCGAGATGGCTGTGGACGAGGCCAAGCGCTGCCTCAACTGCAAGGCCCCCAAGTGCGTGGAGGGCTGCCCGGTGAACGTGCATATCCCCCAGTTCATCGCCAAGGTGGCGGAGGGGGACTTTGACGGGGCCTATAGCGTCATCACCTCCACCAACAGCCTGCCCGCCATCTGTGGCCGCGTCTGCCCCCAGGAGAACCAGTGCGAGGGCAAGTGCGTCCGGGGCATCAAGGGCGAGCCGGTGGGCATCGGCCGCCTGGAGCGGTTCGTGGCGGACTACCATATAACCGACGGCCACAAGGACGGGCCTCCTCCTGTGCCCGAGTCCAACGGCCACAGAGTGGCTGTGGTGGGCTCCGGCCCGGCCGGGCTCACCTGCGCGGGCGACCTGGCCCGGAAGGGCTATGAGGTCACGGTGTTCGAGGCCTTCCACAAGGCGGGCGGCGTGCTGGTGTACGGCATCCCCGAGTTCCGTCTGCCCAAGGCCATCGTGGCCAAGGAGATAGCGAAGCTGGAGCACTTCGGCGTGAAGATCGTCACCGACGCGGTCATCGGTCGCGCCGAGAGCATAGACGAGCTGTTCGAGGAGGGCTACGAGGCGGTGTTCATCGGCTCCGGCGCGGGCCTGCCCCAGTTTTTGCACATCCCCGGAGAGAACCTGCTGGGCGTGTTCTCCGCCAATGAGATACTGACCCGCAGCAACCTGATGAAGGCCTATCTGCCCGAGTACGACACCCCCATCCGCCTGGGCAAGCGGGTCGCCATCGTGGGCGGCGGCAACGTGGCCATGGACGCGGCCCGCACGGCCAAGCGCCTGGGCGCGGACGAGGTGTACGTCATCTACCGCCGGAGCATGGAGGAGCTTCCCGCCCGGAAGGAAGAGGTGGAGCACGCCGTGGCCGAGGAGATCGTCTTCAAGCTGCTCAATAACCCCGTGGAGATCGTGGGCGGCGAGGACGGCCATGTGAAGGGCATCAAGGTGGTGAAGATGGAGCTGGGCGAGCCGGACGCCACCGGCCGCCGCCGTCCGGTGGAGATACCGGGCAGCGAGTACGTCATCGACGTGGACTCGGTCATCATCGCCATCGGCACCAGTCCCAACCCGCTGATACTGTCCACCACCCCCGGCCTGGAGGCCACCAAAAAGGGCGGTATCGTGGCGGACGAGGCCACGGGCGCCACTTCCCGGGCTGGCGTGTTCGCCGGCGGCGACGCGGTGACGGGCGCGGCCACGGTCATCAAGGCCATGGGCGCCGGCAAGGTCGGCGCCGCGGGCATCGACCGGTACATCCAGGGGAAATAAAATACCATCAAGCCGGACGGGCGACC
>CANRNA010000065.1 GCA_947631805.1 uncultured Oscillospiraceae bacterium
GGCGGGCGCCCCCTCATGGCCGGGGGAGGCGGGGATGCGGGCCGTGACGATGCAGTGCCCGTCCACGGCCGCCCCCTCCAGCCCCAGGTCCGCCAGCTCCTGCGCCAGCACCCGGGCCAGGGCCCACTGGCCCTCGGTGGAGGGAGTGGTCCCCGTCTGCTCGCTGGACTGGGTATCCCACTGCACATACCGCAAAAAACGCTCCACAGCGCTCATATCCGTTCTCCTTTACAGGGGCAGGTTTGCAAAGAAATAGGGAAGCTGCTTCTGCCACCAGGGCCAGTCGTGGCACACGTCCGGCCCCCAGTAATCGGCCCACACGGGCACGCCCTTCACGTGCAAAATGGACTCCAGCCGCCGCTCATGTGCCATCATCTCCTCGTCCCATGCCCCCTGGCCGGAGCACAGGATGATGTCGCTCTGGCGGTACAGGTCCATCCAGGGATGGTCGTCCGGCATGTTGGGCAGAAACTGCAGGGGGGAGTTGGCGTATGTCAGATCGTCGTGGTAGCTGCCAAAGAAGAAGTTGGCGTCGAAAAGCCCGCTCAGGGACACCACCGCGTCGAACACGTCCGGCCGCCGGAAAAAGAAGTTGGCCGCGTGGAGGGCGCCCATGCTGCACCCGGTGGTGAGCCCCTTGCGGCAGTCGGCCCCCAGCTCATGGCACCGGGGCACCAGCTCGTCGGTCACATACCGGAACCAGCGCTCGTGCAGCTCCAGCCGCTGGCGGGGGTCGCCCCCGGAGGACCAGGTCTCCCCGTCGATGGCGTCCACGCCCACCACCATGACGCGGCCCTCCTCTATCCAGGGCCGGATGGTCTCCACCATGCCGTAGTTCTCAAAGTCAAAGAAGCGCCCGTCCTGCGGGGGGAAGGCCAGGCAGAGCTTGCCCCCGTTCCCGTATATCTTAAACTCCATCTCCCGGTCAAGATTGTGGCTGTATTCCTTAAAATACCGCACTTCCATATCGTTTATCCTCCTTATGCCCGCTCCTCGGTGAAGCGAATGAATTCCTTGGCCGCCTGCTCGTCGGCGGCATGGATGGTGTACATCTGATTGCCCATGGCCCCGGACAGCGCGTCCGGCATCCTCTCGCACATGGCCATCTGCGCCCCGTAGCGCTCCAGCACCTCCTGGTGGGAGCGGCGGTATTGGACCCCGTCCCGGCGGCTGGCGTAGGCGCAGAAATGGTCCCCGCCCTCATACTGGGTCCGGCGGCCGTCAAAGGCGGCCATATCTGCCCATATCTGATACACGTCGATGCTGTGGGCAAAATTTATCATATCCGGGGTATAGCCCCCCGCCGGGCGCATATTGACCTCCAGCCCCACGAAGTCCCCCACCTCTCCCAGGCCGGGCTTGGCCTTCGTCAGCTGGAAGAACTCCAGGTGGACGAACCGGCTCCGGGCCCCGAAGGCCTTGGCCGTCCTCCGACCCATATCCGCCAGGGCCTCCGGCACCTTGTCCACCACGTAGTAGGCCAGGTCCCCCTGGTCGTTGACGATGTCCGCGATGGAGGGCGGGAACATGGCTGAGGACTCCATCAGCGGCTCGCACCGGGAGTCCATGATGGCGTCGTAGGAGCGGATGTCGCCCCAGATGAACTCCTCCATCACGTAGGGCTCCGCGGGCTTTTCGGCGAAAAACCGGTCCAGGTCCCCCTGGCCGTCCAGCCTGTAGGTGTGGGAGGCCCCCACGCCCACGTCCGGCTTGACGATGACCGGCCAGCCCACCTCGGCCACAAAGGCCTCCGCCGCGGCCTTGTCCGTGACCTTGTGGCAGCGGGCGGTGGGCACCCCCGCCTGGGCGTAATAGGCCTTCATGCCGCTCTTGCTCTTGAAGGCGGCCACCCCCTGGCTGTCCACGCCGGTGGTGATGTTGAAGTCCGTCCGCAGCCGGGCGTCCTGCTCCAGCCAGTACTCGTTGTTGGACTCCAGCCAGTCTATCTTCCCGTACCGCCATGAGAAGTAGGCCACTGCCCGGAACACCTGGCCGTAGTCCTCCAGGGTATCCACTCGGTAGTACTCGGTCAGCGCCCCCTTCAGGCCGTCCTCCAGCTGGTCATAGGGGCAGTCCCCCACCCCCAGCACCGTCACGCCGTTGCGGCGCAGCCGGTCGCAGAAGTTCCAGTATGTACGGGGAAAATGCGGCGAGATAAAAACGAAATTCACAGTCCTCTCTCCTCTCTTATAGCGCTTTTTTATCGATCCATTCCGTGCGGAATTTGGAATACACGATCTTCTGCTCGCTGTACAGGCCGAAGTACCCCGACAGCATATAGCTCACCGCACAGCACAGGGAGAACAGTATCATCCCCTGCCCGCCGAACAGCTCGTAGGACAGCAGGATGGACGACACCGGGCAGTTGGTGGCCCCGCAGAACACCGCCGCCATGCCCAGCGCCCCGGAGAACCCGTGGGGCAGTCCCAGCAGCGGGCCCATCCAGGTGCCGAAGGCGCACCCGGTACACAGCACCGGCACGATCTCCCCGCCCCGGAAGCCGGAGCCCAGGGTCAGGGCGGTGAACAGTATTTTCAGCAAAAACGCCCAGGGGATGGTCTTGCCCCCCAGGAACTGGCGCACCAGCTCGTCCCCCGCGCCGCAGTATTGCCACCCGTCCAGCAGGTAGATAAGCGCCAGCACCATGGCCCCGCCCACGGCTCCCCGCAGACGGGCGTCGGGGATATACCGCGCAAACAGCCGGTGGGACAGGTGCATCGCCTCGCAAAACACCACCGACACCAGCGCGCACAGGGCCCCCAGCGCCACAGTCTGGAGCATGGACGCCGCGCCCAGCTCCGCCGCCTGGCCCGCCGCGTAGCCCACCAGCCCGTGCAGGCCCAGGGCCCGGGCCAGCAGAAAACCGCTCACCGACGACACCAGACACGGCACCAGCGCCGCGTAATACATCACGCCCACGCTCTCCACCTCGATGGCGAACACCGCCGCGGTGATGGGCGTGCCAAACAGGGCGGAAAAGGCCGCCGCCATGCCGCACATCACCAGGATGCGCCGGTCCTTGTCGTCCAGGCGCAGCTTCTGCCCGGCGAAGTCCCCCAGAGACCCCCCCATCTGCAAGGCCGCTCCCTCCCGTCCGGCGGAGCCCCCCGCCAGATGGGTGAGCACGGTGGACAGGAAGATGAGCGGCGCGGTGCGCAGCCGCATGGGCTTGCCCTCCCGCACGGCCACCAGCACCAGGTTGGTCCCCCGGTCCTTCTCCATGCCGCATATCTTATACAGCCACGCGATGAACGCGCCGCAGACGGGCAAAAGCCACACGAGCCACGGCTTCATGGTCCGCAGGGCCCCCGCCGTGCCGATGCACCAGTGAAAGGCCACCGCCGCCGCCCCCACGAGCACCCCCGTGAGCCCGGCCAGCACCGCCCATTTCAAAAAGGCCGCGCACCCGCGCAAAGCGCCCTTCACTTCCTCTGTGAGCCGCTCCACGCCCATCGCCCCCTTGTCCGTCCGCACGCTTTCAAGCAGTATACCACACTCCCCCGGCTTTTGCACCCATGCGCGGCAAATTTTTTCGCGCCGGGACCGGTTTTTCCGCCCCATCCTGTCCTCCGGCGGCGGCGCCGCATAGGATGCGAACGGCCCATAAAAAGGGGGTTGATTTCTTCCGGAAAGGGTGCTATAGTGTCTGGGTTCGCGTAAAAGGGCAAAATAGCACAATATATTGATATTTTTAATATATAAAATATAAAAATCCAAAATCTTTTTTGAAACCAGGTGTACAGCAACTCTATGGAAACACTTTTTTCTGTATCCGCGGCCATTTTGGCGGGGCTTCTGATGACCCGCCTGTCCCGCATCTTCAAGCTCCCGTCCGTGACCGCCTATCTGGTGGCGGGCGTGCTCATCGGGCCCTATTCTCTGGGCCGCACCGGTCTCTCCTTTTTGAGCTTCACGGCCCTGGACCAGGTGGAATCCCTGTCTCTGGCCTCGGACGTGGCCCTGGGCTTCATCGCCTTTTCCATCGGCAGTGAATTCCGCCTGTCGGACATCAGGTCCATCGGGCGGCAGGCCGCCGTGGTGGGCGTGGTCCAGGCGCTGATGGCCACGCTGTTCGTGGACGCGGCCCTGTACGCCTTCCACCTGCTCCGGCCGGACATCCTCTCTGCCGCCCAGGCCATCACCCTGGGGGCCATCGCCACGGCCACGGCCCCCGCCGCCACGCTGATGGTTGTCCGCCAGTACAAGGCCAAGGGCCCTCTGACCAGCCTTCTTCTGCCCGTGGTGGCGCTGGACGACGCGGTGGGCCTGGTGGTCTTCGCCGTCAGCTTCGGCATTGCCAAGACCCTGGTCTCCGGCAGTCTGGACATGGTCTCCATCATCGTCAACCCCCTGGTGGAGATAGCCGCCTCCCTGGTCCTGGGCTCGCTCATGGGCTGGCTGCTCACCCAGCTGGAGCGGCTTTTCAACTCCAACACCAACCGGCTGAACATGACCATCGCCTTCATCTTTCTGACCGTCGCCATCTCCATGGGGGAGTTCCGCGTCGGCCCGGTCACCGTTGGCTTCTCCTCCCTGCTGGTGTGCATGATGCTGGGAACGGTGTTTTGCAACTGCTGCCCCCTGTCCGACGAGCTGATGCACCTGGCGGACAAGTGGTCCTCCCCCCTGCTGGCGCTGTTTTTCGTGCTGTGCGGCGCGGAGCTGGAGCTGGACGTGTTCTCCTCCGGGTCCATCGTGCTGGTGGGGGTGATATACGTGCTCGCCCGTTCCGGCGGCAAGTATGTCGGGGCGCGTCTCTCCGCCCGGGCCACCCACTGTTCTCCGGAGATATGCAAGTATTTGGGCGTCACCCTCCTGCCCCAGGCGGGCGTGGCCCTGGGCATGTGCACCACCGCCGCCCAGCTGGGCGTCGAGGGGGGCCTCATCCGCAACATCACTCTGTTCGCCGTGCTCATCTACGAGCTGTTCGGTCCTCTGATGACCAAGGCGGCCCTCCAGGCCGCCGGGGACATCCAGCCCAAGTCCGAGGAGGTCATCAACCGCCGCGAGCGGAAGCTGGCCGCCGCTGAGAAGGCCCGGGCCCACACCCCTTGACCGTTTACAATTTGAAAGGTCCGCCGCAGTGTGCCTGCGGCGGACCTCCGTTTTATTTTGTCATCCTTTACCGGGAGCGTCTTTTGCTCCGGCGGACGCAGGCCGCCGTGACCGCCAGACCCGCCAGGGACATGCCCAGCATGCCCAGCCACAGGGCGGCGTTCGTCCCGTCCCCGGTGGGCGGGGATTTCCGCCCGTCGGCGGGGGTGCTGGCAGGCTTGGGCTTGGCCGTGGCCGTGGGAGCGGGCGTAGCCGTGGCGGTGGGCGCGTCCATGTACGCGATGGCGTAGGTGGAGAAGCGGTCCGTCTGGATGGTGATGGTGTCATCCGCGCCGTCCAGGTCGTTCAGCACCGCCGCCGCGCCCTCATGGACCCGGACGACCCAGAAGGTCCGGCCGGGAGTGCGCAGCTCTTCGGGCACGGTGATGACC
Organism: uncultured Oscillospiraceae bacterium; assembly: GCA_947631805.1. GTDB lineage: Bacteria > Bacillota > Clostridia > Oscillospirales > Oscillospiraceae > CAJOIG01. Next base: position 5,487 of record CANRNA010000065.1, read on the forward strand.
ACGGTGACGGGCGTCCCCTCCGTGCTGGTGATGGCTGTCCGCGCGGCGTCGCCCACGGTCTTCCACAGGCTCACGTCCAGGTATTTGCCTATCACGCCGCCGGGATGGCTGGCCTCGATGCAGGCGCTCACCGCCGCCTTCTCGCTGGCCGTGACGGTGGCGTCGGCGCTGACCACATCCAGCTCGATGGTGATGTCCACCCCCTGGGCGGCCTGGGCCTTCTCCTCCGCCGTCAGCACCGTGTTCACCAGGGCGTTCCGGGCGCTCTCCGGGATGGATACGGCGGGCGCGCCCGGCTGGGGCGGGGCCACCACTTCCACGTTCTCCGGCAGAGGCTCCTCCGTGGGTTCAGGTGTCGCGCTGGGCTCGGGGGACGCACTGGGCTCGGGAGACGCGCTGGGTTCCGGCGTCTCCACGGGCTCGGGGGATGCGCTGGGCTCCGGCGTTTCCACAGGCTCGGGGGACCCGCTGGGCTCCGGCGTGCCGGAGGGTTCTGGCGATGCGGAGGGTTCTGGCGATGCCTCCGGGTCGTCAGAGGGCTCGGGCGATGCTGTGGGGTCATCGGAGGGCTTGGGCGTCTCCGGGGTCACCGCGTTCTTGACGGTGATCTCCGTGGTGCCGCTGACCGGCCTGTAGTTGGCGTCATCCGGCGTGAAGGTCCAGGCGTAGTCGTCGGTATTGGTCAGCGCTTCGCTGGGATTTTCCCAAGTAAGGGTCCCGCTCACCTTCTCGCCGTTCACGCCCGTCGCCGTCACGTCCGCGCTCACGCTCCCCAGCTGGGTGTCCTTTTCCACCTCCGGGACGGTCACCGTCACCGTGGGCTCGGCCGGGACGATCTCCAGCGTGGCGTATTGCAGGTTGCTGGCGTATTCGTCCTCATAGCCCGGCTTCACATTCACATGTACATGCACGTCATAAAGCCCGGCATTGACAGGCTTTTCCGTGGAATAATCGTCAAACGTCCCATCCAACAGCGCGAGGCTCCTGACAATGTCCTTGCGCTCTTTGTACTCCACGACCACATCGACGATATCCTTGTATGCCTCCGGCACCGTCGGCTCGTTGATGCCCTGCGCCGTGCCGTTGTATACCACGACAGCGCTCTCCGCCGTCACGGTGATGACCGGCTTCTCCTCGCCGATGACCATGGCCTCTCCCGTGACAGGGCCGGTGTAATTCTTGGTGTCCTTAGGCGTGAAGGTCCACTGGTATGTACCGGACCCTTCGGCCAGCTCCTGGTCGGGGTCTGTCCACTTCAGCTCTCCTTCCACCGCCATAGCGCTGTCATGGGGGTTGACGAACAGCCCGTCAAGGGCAACCTCCCCCAGCTTGTCGCCCGCGTGTCCTTTTCCGGCGTTGACGCCGGTGCCCGCCGGGACGGGCTCGGCCGGGACGACCTTCAGATTGCCTTGCACGTCCACCGGTTGGCTATTTCGCTGCATGTTGGTGTAGTTGCCGTGTATCTTGACGGTGATGGGATACTCGCCCACCTCCGCAGCGAAACCTGCGCCGGTGGAGGCAAAGTCCAGGCCCACATCCGCCATGGTCTCACCAGCCACAAGTCCCGCAGCGGTGAAATCATCCGGCTTAAAGGAGTAGACACTGCCGTATTCTTTCTCGACATCCGCTTTGATCTGGACGCTCTCTATCTGTTTCGGGTAGATGATGCCGGAGATGGAGGACTTACCGCTCAGCCGATAGTTATCCGCCTTTGAACCGCCCAGCGTGTACGTGACGGCGACAGACTGGCTGCCCGCGTTCGGGCTGCTGAACATGGCGGAAGCCGAAACCGTCACATCGTCGCCTTGTACGCGGCCGTTCACGATCGTCTGACTTATCTTCCCTTCTCGGGTACCGTCGTATATTTTCAGGCTGAGGTCCACGCTCACGGTAAGCTCCCGCTTCCCGATGGTCAGGGTGGTCTCGGCCGTCCCGGCGGTATACGCCTCCGTCTCCTCTATGCTCGCCTTCACGGCGTAAGTCCCGGCGTCAACAGGCTGGACATCCGTCCAGTCGCTCTCGCTGGCAGAGCCAGAGGGCCGGTACTGCACCTTGATATTCTTGTCATCCTCCGTGCGGCCGGTGGTAAACACCAGGCCGTGGCCCCTGCCGTCATACTCGGCGGTCACAGAGGCACCCTCCGCCAGGGACAGGACGGTCGCCTCCTTCTGGCTCACCGTCACATTGGCGGTCCCGGTCACTTTTTCATAATTACCCGCGTCGCCGCCAGTAGGTGTGAACGTCCACGGATACGCCTTGGTCCCGATCTCCGTCAGCGGCGTATCAGGCGCGTCCCATTCCAGCGTGCCCTGGACCTTCGCGCCTGTATAGGGGTTGGTGAAGCTGCCCGTCAGCTTTGCGGCAGACAGCGTCCCGCCCACGTGTACGCTGCTGGCGGTGACTTCATGGTCCGGCGTCGCTTTTTCTACGGTGAATCGGTTCGTATCGTCCAGGACGACATCATAGTTCCCTGATGTGCCGCTCAGGCTGTACGAATAGGAGCCCACCGGGGCGTTCTTGGCGAAGCCCTCGCTCCGCAGACTTACGCCCAGCTTGGAAAAATCAACGCCACTCGGGTCGACCGTCACTTCCACCTTGCTCGGGTCAAAGGTCTCGCCGTATTTCTTCGACGCGGAGGCGGGGATGACCTTCACCTGGTTGACGCCGACCACCTCCGCCTTGATGGTCACGGGCCACTGGGGCCCGCGGCTCCCGTTGACGCTGCTCAGGACCCAGACGTCCTCGCTATACGTTCCGCGCCCAATTCCCGCTTTGAGCTTGATCGTCATCGTGAGCTTTCCGCCGCCCTCCAGCTCATATTGACTGAGGGAAACGTCGAAGACAGTCTTCCCGCTGCACGAGAAATCGGTCAGCTTCCGGTTGCCGATGTTTTTGATCGTCAGCGTCTTGGATTCATCTGCACCGATCTTGAACTGGCCCAGATCGGCGGTGTTCCCTGTGACGTCGGTGTCACCATTATAAATCCTGAAGTCTTTGACGGCCAGTTCGCCATAAGCGGCGTAAAGGGTGACGGCATTACCGCTGGGGCTGACCCCCTTGCCGAACGCCTCCTGAAGCGAGTCGACGACATTATCGTAATTTGTCGAGCCCTGCTCCGTCGACCAGCCAAGATACGACCCCGAATCGGAGCCCGGCGTGACCGTGGGGACACCGTAAGACGGCCAGAAATTGCTCACGGTGCCGTAGGCTACATACTGGTTTTTGCCGTCAGGGAATTGTCCCGTGCCCGCGTCAAAGGTGACTTGGTAAAGGGTGATCTCTTTACTGTCGAGAACAGCGCCGCTCTCCTTATCCTTCATTTTAAAAGTGTATTTCCCGCCAGCGGAAAGCGCAGTCGGAAGCGAAAACCATGCC
>CANRNA010000066.1 GCA_947631805.1 uncultured Oscillospiraceae bacterium
ATCAAATGCCCCGTTTCCGCTTCAAAAACCCAGTGTTTTCAAGGCTTTGCGGGTTTTGTCAGTTATTCCCACTCCACGGTGGCGGGGGGCTTGGAGGTGATGTCGTAGACGACGCGGTTGATGCCGGGGACGGAGTTGACGATGCGGGTGGAGACGGCGTCCAGCACGTCGTAGGGGATGCGGCTCCAGTCGGCGGTCATGAAGTCCGAGGTGTTCACGCTGCGCAGGGCCAGGGTGTAATCGTAGGTCCGGCCGTCGCCCATGACGCCCACGGAGCGCATGTTGGTGAGCACGGCAAAATACTGGCTCATGGTCCCCTCCAGATGGGCCTTGGCCACCTCGTCCCGGAAGATGAAATCCGCCTCCCGGAGGGTGTCCAGCTTTTCCTTCGTCACCTCGCCGATGACCCGGATGGCCAGGCCCGGCCCGGGGAAGGGCTGGCGCATGACCAGATATTCCGGCAGCCCCAGCTCCCGGCCCAGCTGGCGGACCTCGTCCTTGAACAGGAGCCGGAGGGGCTCCAATATCTCCTTGAAGTCCACATAGTCCGGCAGGCCCCCCACGTTGTGGTGGCTCTTTATCACGGCCGCCTGACCGGTGCCGGATTCCACCACGTCGGGGTAAATGGTGCCCTGGACCAGGTAATCCACCCGGCCTATCTTTTTGGCCTCCTCCTCGAAGACCCGTATGAACTCCTCGCCGATGATCTTCCGCTTGCGCTCGGGCTCGGACACACCGGCGAGCTTTGCCAAAAAGCGGGCCTCGGCGTTGACCCGGACGAACCGGATGGGCCAGGGGGCAAAGGCGGCCTCCACCTCGTCGCCCTCGTTTTTGCGCATCAGGCCGTGGTCCACGAACACGCAGGTGAGCTGGCTGCCCACCGCCTCCGCCAGCAGCGCTGCCGCCACGGAGGAGTCCACGCCGCCGGACAGGGCCAGCAGCACCTTGCCGCCGCCGACCTTCTCCCGGATGGCGGCAATGGAGGCGTCCTTATAGTCCCCCATGGTCCACACGCCGTGGGCGCCGCATATCTCATACAGGAAGTTGCGGAGCATTTGGACGCCGTATTCGGTGTGGTTCACCTCGGGGTGGAACTGCACGCCGTAAAAGCCCCGGCTCTCGTCGCATATCGCCACGTTGGGGCAGTTGTCGCTGTGGGCGGCCAGGGAGAAGCTGGCCGGGACGCGGGCCATATAATCCCCGTGGCTCATCCAGGTGACGCTCTGCTCCGGCAGGCCGGTGAACAGCCTGCACCCGGTGTCGAAGTAGGTGCGGGTCTTGCCGTATTCCCGGGCGGCGTCGTCCTGGGCAGGGGTAACCTGGCCGCCCAGATAGTGGGCCATGAGCTGGCAGCCGTAGCAAATGCCCAGGATGGGCACGCCCAGGCGGAATACCTCTGGGTCGATGTGGGGGGCGTCGTCGTCGTAGACGCTGCTGGGCCCGCCGGTGAAGATGATGCCGATGGGGTCGAAGGCCCGTATCTGGTCCAGGGTGATGGTGTAGCTCTTCAGCTCGCAGTACACGTGGTGCTCCCGGACACGCCGGGCGATGAGCTGGTCGTACTGGCCGCCGAAGTCGATGATGAGGACAGCTTCCCGTTTCATGGCGATACCTCTATAATTAATTAGTGATCATATCTCGTAGGTGCGGATGATGGTCTCGGCCACGGCCCGGCGGGTGACGCACCGGTCCATGGCGTTTTTCTCGATGAAGCGGTGGGCCTGCTTCTCGGTCATCTTGAACCGCTGGATGAGCAGCAGCTTCGCCCGGTTCACCAGGCGCATCTCGTCCATTTTGGCCTGGAGGGACTGGGCCCGGGACTCCAGGGCGTGGAGCCTGTCGGAGATGGTGGCCATCATGCCCAGGCTCTGCTTGAGCAGGGAGGGGTCCACGGGGCTCTTCAGGACCATAAAGCCGTGGCTGGCCGCGTAGGCGGACACGGCGTCGAACCGGTCCTCCGCCGCCAGCATCAGCACGCCGGACACGCCGTTTTCCGCCGCCTTGGTCCCCAGGGCCGTGCCGGTGTCGGAGGGGACGGTGCCGTCGATGACCACCACGTCATAGACCGTATCGTCCAGCACATAGGGGGCCTCCAGGGGGGAACAGACGTTCAGCTCCGGGGCGAACCGGTCCGCGGGTAAAAAGGCCGCGAAATGGGCGGCGGTCTCCTGGGAGCCGGTGATGAGGAGCAGGGAGGCGTAAGGGCGGGACTGCACCGGAGAGGCCCTCCTTTCATAGAATGGCGCGCCGGTAAGGCTGCCGCCGCACAGGCGCGAGGATGACCGGGCGGCGTGGGATAATTTTAGCTGTGCCGCCTCCATTTGTCAAACCCTGCGGGAGATAATGGGGCAAGTGTCCTGTTTCCCCGGCGGGCGGGGGCGATATTTTGTTCGTTTTGACGGCTTGGGGACCCTTGACAGCGGGGGCGGGAAAAGTGTAAAATCATAACGATGAAACGGCAATGGCGTCGCGGATGTATCCCGATGGCTGTGCCGTTTTTTCCTTTGCCGGAAAAAATCCAAATCTGAAGGAGATACAGCAATGAGCAACGTACCGGAGATATTCGGTTCCATGGTGTTTTCCGAGGCGGTCATGCAGGCCCGCCTGCCCCATGCGACCTATAAAGAGGTGGTCTACGCCATCCATCATGACAAGCCTCTGACCCCGGAGATCGCCACGGTGGTGGCAACCGCCATGAAGAACTGGGCGGTGGAGAAGGGGGCCACCCACTTCACCCACTGGTTCCAGCCCATGACCGGCGTCACCGCCGAGAAGCATGACGCCTTCGTCCATCCCACCGGAGACGGCCGGGCCATCATGGAGTTCTCCGGCAAGGAGCTGGTGCAGGGCGAGCCGGATGCCTCCAGCTTTCCCTCCGGCGGCCTGCGGGCCACCTTTGAGGCCCGGGGCTATACGGCCTGGGACCCCACCAGCTACGCCTTCGTGAAGGACGGCGTGCTGTACATCCCCACCGCGTTCGTGTCCTATACCGGCGAGGCCCTGGACAAGAAGACCCCGCTGCTGCGCTCCATGCAGGCTTTGAATAAGCAGGCCCTGCGCATCCTGCGGCTGTTCGGGGACATGTCTGTCAGCTCCGTGCGGGCCACCGCCGGGGCCGAGCAGGAGTATTTCCTGGTGGACAAGAGCGTGTACGACCAGCGCAAGGACCTGATCTATACGGGCCGGACCCTGTTCGGCGCCCGTCCCCCCAAGGGGCAGGAGATGGAGGACCACTACTTCGGCGCCATCAAGCCCCGGGTCGCCGCCTTTATGAAGGAGCTCAACGACGAGCTGTGGAAGCTGGGCGTGGTGGCCAAGACCGAGCACAACGAGGTGGCCCCGGCCCAGCACGAGCTGGCCCCGTTGTTCTCCACCGTGAACATCGCCGCCGACCACAACCAGCTGACCATGGAGCTGATGCGCACCATCGCCAAAAAGCACGGCATGGAGTGCCTGCTGCACGAAAAGCCCTTCGCCGGGGTCAACGGCAGCGGCAAGCACAACAACTGGTCCATGGCCACGGATACCGGCGAAAACCTCCTGGAGCCCGGCGATACCCCGGCGGAGAACGCCCAGTTCCTGCTGTTTCTGTGCGCCGTGCTCAAGGCCGTGAACGAGTACCAGGACCTGCTGCGCATATCCGTCGCCACCGCCGGGAACGACCACCGTCTGGGCGCCAACGAGGCCCCTCCGGCCATACTGTCCGTGTATGTGGGCGAGGAGCTGGAGGGCGTGCTCAACGCCATTATGAACGAGGAGAAATACGCCGGTTCCGGCAAGGAGCCGTTCAAGGTGGGCGTGAGCGTGCTGCCCCGGTTTCCCAAGGACTCCACCGACCGCAACCGCACCTCCTCCTTCGCCTTCACAGGCAACAAGTTCGAGTTCCGTATGCCCGGTTCGTCCCAGTCCATCTCCGAGGCCAACATCGTGCTGAACACCACCGTGGCCGAGGAGCTGCGCCGGTTCGCCGACCGGCTGGAGGCCGCCGACGACTTTGACGCGGAGCTGCACGACCTGATCCGGGACACGGTGAAGGAGAACATCCGCATCGTCTTCAACGGCAACGGCTACGACGAGTCCTGGGTGGAGGAGGCCGAGCGCCGGGGGCTGCTGAACCTGCGCACCACCCCCGAGGCCCTGCCCTATTACATGTCCGAGAAGAACATCCAGCTGTTCGAGGGCAACAAGGTCTTCACCGAGACGGAAATGCACGCCCGGTACGAGATCATGCAGGAGAACTACGCCAAGACCATCCGCATCGAGGCCATGACCACCTCCGACATGGTCCGCAAGGACATCCTGCCCGCGGTGAGCGCTTATGGCGGAAAGCTGGCCAAGACCCTGGCCGCCAAGAAGGCCCTGGAGGGCGTGGACTGCTCCTATGAGCAGAGCGCGCTCAAGCGCCTGTGCGAGCTGACGGCCATGACCAGCAAGGCGGCCGACGTGCTGGACGAGGCCATCATGGAGTCCGCCTCCATCGCCGGGTGCGAGGAGCTGAGCTGCTTCTGCCGGGATAAGATATTCGCCACCATGAGCGAGCTGCGCATCTATGTGGACGAGATGGAGACCATCACCAGCGCCAAGTATTGGCCCTATCCCACCTACGGGGCGATGCTCTTCTCCGTCCGGTAAAAAGGCGCGAGCGCCCTTCTGACAACGAGAGCGCGGCCCGCGGCGGCCGATCTGTTCGCGGGCTGAGAAGGATGATCTCCCGGGCGCGTGTCCCGGGAGATCATATCCCATTTTTATCTGCGAGGCTAAAGGAGGCCGAACCTATGCTGACCATCCCCGAGGGATACAAGACCGTGCTGGACGTATATGAGACCCAGCAGTGCATCGAATTCATCAAATCCCATTTCCAGAAGAATCTGGGTGCGGCGCTGCACCTGAAACGGGTGAGCGCGCCGCTGTTCGTCCGGGCCGACACGGGCCTGAACGACGACCTCAACGGCGTGGAGCGGCCTGTGGGCTTCGACGTGCCCGCCACCGGGACGGGGGAGTATCAGATCGTCCACTCCCTGGCGAAGTGGAAGCGCTGGGCCCTGCGGGAGTATGATTTCCAGGTGGGCAACGGCCTTTACACCGACATGAACGCCATCCGCCGGGACGAGCCTGTGCTGGACAACCTCCACTCGGTGTATGTGGACCAGTGGGACTGGGAGAAGGTCATCACGGCGGAGGACAGAACGGTGGACTATCTGAAGAAGACCGTCCAGCGCATCGTGGACGCGATATGTATGACCGGCGACGAGGTGCGCTGGGCCTTCCCGGCGCTGAGAACCCAGCTGAGCCGGGAGGTGACGTTCGTCACCACCCAGGAGCTGGAGGACCTGTATCCCCATCTGGCCCCCTCCGAGCGGGAGAACGAGTTCACCAAGACCCATGAGACGGTGTTCCTCATGCAGATAGGCAAAAAGCTCCGCTCCGGCATCAGCCACGACGGCCGGGCTCCCGACTACGACGACTGGGAGCTGAACGGGGACATCATCTTCCGCAACCACGTGCTGGACCGGGCCTTTGAGATATCCTCCATGGGCATCCGGGTGGACCCGGAGAGCCTGGACAGGCAGCTGACCCTGGCCGGGTGCGACAACAGGCGGACCATGCCCTTCCACAAGGCCCTGCTGGCCGGAGAGCTCCCCCTCACCATCGGCGGCGGCATCGGCCAGTCCCGGCTGTGCATGCTGCTCATGAGCTGCGCCCACATCGGCGAGGTACAGTCCGGCGTCTGGGACGACGTGACCTACGCCGCCTGCCGGGCAGCCGGTATCAAGCTGCTGTAAAGTGTATATCCATGCCCATCCCCCGCCCCTGGCACAGCCAGGAGCGGGGGATGCTTCGTCACGGCGGCCGACGGCCCCGCGCTGCGCGCTGTTCCCACTTGTCAACGGCGGCGGGTTGGATTATAATGTATATTATAAGGGAGGGATATGTATGGATATCAAAAAAAGACTTCTCCCGGCGGTATGTATCGTGGCGGTGACGCTCCTGTGCGTGCTGCTCAGCCGGTTCACCCGGGTGGCCTTCTTCCTGGTGCTGGCGGTGGTGTCCGCCCACGAGCTGCAAAGCGTACTGTTCCAGGCGGATGTGGCCGTGTCCAAGTGTCTGCTGATCGTCTATATCACCGTGCAGGCGTCCCTGTGCCTGGCGGGGTGGTCCGTGGGCTGGATGGCGGCGCTCTACTGCCTGGCCATTTTTGCCGCCATGTTCTGGGGCATTTTGAAGCCGGAGCGGGGCGCGAAGTTCGCCATGGCCAACCTGTTCGCCCTGACCTGGCCCTTCGGCCTGTACGCCGTCATCCTCTACGCCGCCGCCTCCGATATCTGGCTCATGACCCTCACGCTGGGGGTGCTCGGCACCTGGGCCTGCGACTGCATGGCCCTTATCGGCGGCAAATACCTGGGCACCCATAAGCTGGCCCCGGTGGTCAGCCCCCACAAGACCTGGGAGGGGACCGTCGTGGGCGGGGTGTCCGCCGCGCTGGCCGGGATGCTCATCAGCTGGATACTGGGCTGGGGGTTCGGCCTGTGCGTGTGCACGGCCTTCGTGGCCAGCTGCTTCGGGCAGGTGGGGGACCTGGCCGCGTCGCTCATCAAGCGGATGGCCGGGGTGAAGGACTACGGCCACCTGATGCCGGAGCACGGGGGCATCATGGACAAAATGGACAGCATGCTCTTCTCCATCCCGGCGGCCTATTTCATCCTGACGCTGCTTCTGTGACGGTCACAGGCCGAAGGCCCCGTCGCAGCCGATGATCTGGCCGGTGATGAAGCTGGCCCTGTCCGAGGCCAGAAAGGCGATGAGCTCCGCCACGTCCTCGGGCCTCCCAAGGCGGCCCAGGGGCGTCTCGTCCATGAGGGCCTGCCGGTCGGCAAAGTCGAACCGGGCCAGCATGTCCGTGTCGATGACCCCAGGGGCCACGCAGTTGACCCGTATGCCCGAGGGGCCCAGCTCCTTGGCCAGGGCCTTTGTCAGGCCGATGAGCGCCGCCTTGGAGGCGGAATAGGCCGCCTCGCAGCTGGCCCCGTACAGGCCCCAGACAGAGGAGACCAGGATGATGTTCCCGGCCTTCTGGCGGACCATATAGGGGATGGCGGCCCGGCAGCAGCGATAGGCCCCATCGGTGTTCACCGCCAGAAGACGCCGCCAGGCGTCCTCGTCTGTGTCGGTGAACAGGCCGTATTCGGCGATACCGGCGTTGCAGACCAGCAGGTCCACGGGCCCCGCCGCCTGAAACAGCGCCGCCACCTGGCCGCTGTCGGCCACGTCCGCCTGGAGGGCGGGCACGCCCAGCTCCGCCGCCAGGGCCAGAGCGGCCTGGCGGGAGCGGTTATAGTGTACGGTCACGTCCCAGCCGTCTCTGGCCAGCAGCCGGACAGCCGCCGCGCCGATGCCGCGGGACGAGCCGGTGACGAGAGCTTTCTTTCCCATGGGATGACCTCCCGAGCTGTTTGTGGTTTGTTTAGGTATTATAAAGGTATTATAGCATAGATAAGGCTTTTAAGGTAGGGCAAAATGAGTTTTGAACGGAACGATAACGACCGGGACTGGACGGAGGAAGAGGGCGTCCAGTGGACCAAGGAGGCTGCCAAGCGGGACAGCCGCTTTGACTTTGCCGCCTTTCTGGGCCCGGACAGCCTGGAGGACCAGGTGACGGACGCCCTGGACGGCAAGGACCTGCCGGACAAGGACGCCTACGGCCAGTCCGCCCCGGACTATGTGCCCCGCCGCGGCGCTCCCGGGGAGCGGGGCCGCCACGAGGCCCCCGGCTCCCAGCCGGAGGAGGACGAGGAGGACGTGGGCGACGGCCTGCCCACCCAGCGCTTCTCCATGGACGGGGAGGGGATCCGCCGCCCGGCGTCCCGGCAGGACGCCGACAGCGGGGAGGAGTACCGCCGGGAGCAGCCCGCCCCCCAGCGGCCCGTCTTTGAGGAGCCGCCCCCCAGGCCGAAGGTGGTGGTGGCTGGGCCCGCCCCACGGGTGTATGTGACCCCGGAGCGGCAGTACCCCGACCAGGAGCCGACCAAGGGCGGCGGCAGCGGCCGGGCCGCCAAGTGGGCCATTGCCCTGGCCATCACGCTGGTGGTGCTGGTGGCGTCCATCTTCCTGGTGAGCGGGCTGATATCCGACCTGACCGGGCCCAGGCCCTCGGCCGCGGCCACGCCTACCGCTACGCCCCAGGACTATCTGGCCGGTATCGTCCATCCCACGCCCACCCTCCAGCCCGCGCCCACCCAGGCGCCCAAGACCTATTACACCGTCACGGTCACGGCGGGCTCCGGGGGCAGCATATCCCCGGGGGGCACGGTGGATGTGGAGGAGGGGACCAGCGTCACCTTCAGCATCCTGCCCGACGAGGGCTATGAGCTGGCGCAGCTTCTGGTGGACGGCTCCGCCGTGGCGGTGCAGAGCAGCTACACCTTCTCCGACATGCGCCAGAACCACACCATATATGCCGTGTTCCAGCTCAAGGAGGCCCCGCCGGTGACGGACCCGCCTCACACGGATGTGCCCGAGACCCCTGTGCCCACGGAGATACCGCCCGAGCCCACCGTGGAGCCCGTCACCCCCGAGCCCGCCCCGCCCATGGAGGAGGGCATGGAGGGCGATTTGGGACCGACCTACTGACGTGTAATTCCCCGGACGATACCGTCCGGGGAATTTTATGTGAAACGAAAAATAATTATCGTAGAACATTAAAAAATTATTGACAGACGAAAAATTTTCTGCTATACTGTGACCATCGGACTGGACCGAAGTTTTTTGAACAGGAGGTTCTATGATGGAAGGAAAGGCAAAGGCTGGGTATGTACTGGCCCGGATATTG
>CANRNA010000067.1 GCA_947631805.1 uncultured Oscillospiraceae bacterium
GGCATGGAGGGGCGCATGACCAACCAGCTCTCCGGCGGCCAGCAGCAGCGCGTGGCCCTGGCCCGGGCGCTGGTCATAGAGCCCAGCGTGCTGCTGTTCGACGAGCCTCTCAGCAACCTGGACGCCAAGCTGCGGGTGTCCATGCGCACGGAGATTCGCCGCATCCAGCAGGAGGTGGGCATCACTGCCATTTACGTCACCCATGACCAGAGCGAGGCCATGGCCCTGAGCGACAGCATCATCATCATGAACAAGGGCGTCATTGCCCAGATGGGCACTCCCCAGGAGATATACTACCACCCCAACAGCGAGTTCGTGGCGGACTTCATCGGCGAGGCCAACTTCCTGAAGGGCACCATGACCGGCCAGGACGGCGCCCACGCCATTTTGGACGTGGAGGGCAGCCCCACCCGTGTCCCGGCCAAGGAGGGCATGCAGGTGGGGGAGACCTACACCGCGGTGCTCCGGCCCGAATCCGCCCAGCTGGCGGACAAGGGCGGCCTGCCCTGCAAGGTGGTGCTCAGCTGCTTCATGGGCTCCTATCAGAACTACCACGTGATGGTGGGCGACACCCTGGTGAAGCTGACGGACTACAACCCCAAGACCAAGCGCATCTACCAGGTGGGGGAGAGCTGCTCGCTGGTGTTCGACCCGGAATTCGTCCATATCCTGTGAAAGGCTGGAGGCTGCCTGAAGCGGCGGCCTCCGTTTTTTAGCTATGAGCAAAAGCATGATAGCGCGCGATATCCTGGGCGCGGCGGCGAACAGACCGGTGTGGATATCCGACGTGCGCGGGGCGGCGGAGGCGGACCCGGCCGCCGCCTGCGTGAGGGCCAGGCTGCTCCGATCAGGCGGCGGCACGGCGGACTTTGTCATCCCCATCCCCCGGTGGGAGACGGCGGAGGAACGGGGCTTTGCCTGGGAATATCTCCGGGCCAATATATTCAATATCCTCTCGGTCCACGGGGGCCAGGCTCTCCAGCTCCTCTTTGACGGGGATGGGGACGTGGGGAGCCTTGCGCGGATGCTGCCGGGCGCGTTTCAGGTCACGGAGGCTCGGCGCAGCGGCTACGGCAAGGCCGTCAGCGTGGCGGAACGCCTCAGCCGGGCCCTCGGCGGAAGGGGATTCGATATCCTTTGCGACGGCGACAGACCCCTCCTGCCCGCGCCGGAGCCCTGCGCCGGGGCGCAGGGCCCAGGATTGGCCCGGCGGCTGAAGGCGGCGGCGGAGAGGGCGGAGCGCGGCCTTATCTGCGGGGTGGATATCGGCGGAACGGACATCAAGCTGGCCCTGGCAAGGGACGGGGAGCTGCTCTGCGTCCGGGAGCTGGACTGGGACCCCTCCGCGAGCCCCACGGCGGAGGGCATCATCCGGCCCATAGAGGGGCTCATCCGCCGGGCGGTGGACGACTATGCCCTGGGCGCTGCCCTGGACGGGCTGGGTGTCTGCTTTCCCGACGTGGTGGTCCGGGACCGGATCGTGGGGGGCGAGACCCCCAAGACCAAGGGCATGCGGGAGCACTGCGGGGACTATGAGGGGGAGTTTGCCAAGCTCACGGCATTAAAGGACAGGCTGGCGACGCTGTGCGCGCCGGGAGCGCCCGTACACATCCTCAACGACGGCCACGGGGCGGCCTTCACCGCCGCCATGGAGCTGGCCCACGGGGGCCGGGAGGGGGAGCTGGACCGGGGCGTGATCGCCCACACATTGGGCACCGACCTGGGCACCGGCTGGCTGGAGGCGGACGGCTCCATACCGGAGGGGCCCATGGAGCTATACGACCTGCTCCTGGACCTGGGAAGCCTCTCTGACCGGGCGCTGGACAGCGCGGACCTGCGCTCAACCCGAAATGAAAACTCCGGCCTGCCAGGGGCCCGGCGGTATCTGGGCCAGGCGGCGGCCTTCCGTCTGGCCTGGGAGCTGGACCCGTCGCTGCTGGACGGCTTTGTCCGCCGGGAGGGGGACACGGTCAGCATCCTGTCCGACCCGGACATGCGAAAGCCCTGCCTTGCCCGCCTGATGGAGAAAGCGGAAAACGGCTGCCCGGCGGCGGAGGAGATATTTCACCGCATCGGGGCCAATCTGGGCCAGGTCTGCCGGGAGGAGCGGTGGCTTTTGTGCCCCGGCACGGACACGCGCTTTCTCTTCGGCCGGTTCGTCAGGAGCCCGGCCTGCTTTGCCCTGCTGGAGGAGGGCTGCCGCCGGACGGCGCCCTTCATCCGCCTGGCGGCGGCGGACGAAGAGATGGCCAATACCCCGCTGATGGCCGCCCTCCGGCGGCGGGGGGCCTCCGTGCCCCACTTCGCCCAGGCGGTGGGCGCCATTTATTACAGTATGTTCTGACAGAGCGTTTCTCCGGGCAATTTTAAACATTTCTGCAAGAAATATGCCCCTCCTGTCCTGTATCTTCAAAGGGAAAGGAGGGGTCAGAATATGATCCGAATCAATGAAAAGACGCTGAAAGATTTTGCCTTGTACCTGGCGGAGCGGGAATGCAGTCCGTCCACGAGGGCCAAGTACAGCCGGGATGTGCGGCTGCTGGGACGCCTGTGCCAGGGGACGGTGACGGACAAGGGAACGCTCATCGCCTTCAAGGAGGAACTGCTTGCCAGGGGATACGCCGCCAGCAGCGTCAACTCCATGCTGGCGGCGGTGAACCGGTTCGTGGACTTCGCCGGGCGGCCGGAGTGGAAGCTCCGGTACCTGAAGGTCCAGCGGGAGGCCTTCGCCAGCGCGGCGCGGGAGCTCACCGTCCGGGAATACGGGCGCATGGTATCGGCTGCCAGGACGCTGGGGGACGAGCGGTCGGAAAAGCTGGTGCAGACGATATGCGCCACGGGCATCCGGGTGGGGGAGGTGCGGGCCATCACCGTGGAGAGCCTGCGCTCCGGCCAGGCGGAGATACGCTCCAAGGGGAAGATACGGCGCATCCTGCTGCCCGGCACTTTGTGCAGGACCCTGCTGGATTACTGCGCCCGGCGGGGGATAGAGACCGGGGCGGTGTTCGTCACCCGCACCGGCAGGCCCCTGGACAGGAGCAACATCTGGAAGACCATGAAGCGTCTGGCCGCCGTGGGCCGGGTGCGCCCGGCCAAGGCCTTTCCCCACAACCTCCGGCACCTGTTCGCCAGAACGTACTACAAGACATACAAGGACATCGTCCGCCTGGCGGATATCCTGGGCCACACCAGCGTGGACACCACCAGGATATACACCGCCCGCAGCGGCCAGGAGCAGCAGCGCCAGATAGAGCGCCTGCCCCTGCTCTATTGATGCAGCCGCATGCCCAGGGCGTACTTATGGCAGACCTTCGGGTCTGCCATTTTCTTGCATTCGGCGGCGGGGGCGTGTATAATGACCCCGTGAACGATACTGTCTTCCGGGAGGATATCCATGGATAATTGGCTGGAGAGCGTATACAGCGACGGCACGGCCCTGTTTGTCAGCGACCCGTCCCCCGCCCTGGGGCGGAGGGTCCGGGTGCGGATACGGATGTATGCCCATGCGCCGGTCAAGAGCGTGCTGCTCATGTACATGCGAAACGGCATGGAGCAGCTCCGTCCGGCCAAGCCGGTGAAGACGGAGCGGGGCCTTACCTATTACGAGGCGGTCATGCCCGTGACGGAGAACCGGATGCGGTACCAGTTTTACCTGGTATGCGACGGGGCGCTGTATTTCTATACCCAGCGGGGGGTGACGTCCTCTCTGCCGGGGCACACCTATGACTTCTCCCTGCTGGCGGACTACACGCAGCCGTCCTGGGTGAAGGGATCAGTGTTCTATCAGATATTCCCCGAGCGGTTTTGCAACGGGGACCCGGCCAACGACGTGGCGTCGGGGGAGTACGCCCAAAACGGACACCCGGCCATACGCATGGAGCGCTGGGACGACGAGCCGCTGCCCTATCGGAAGGGGTTCTGCCTGGACTTTTTTGGCGGGGACCTGCAGGGCATCCGGGAGAAGATACCGTATCTCAAGGACCTGGGGGTCACGGCGCTGTACCTGAACCCCATTTTCCGGGCGCCCTCCGTGCACAAGTACGACTGCGTGGACTACCGGGAGGTGGACCCCCACTTCGGCGGGGACCAGGCCCTGGCGGACCTGAGCCGGGCCCTGCACGAAAACGGCATGAAGCTGATACTGGACATCTCCATCAACCACACCGGCGCCGACCACCGGTGGTTCAACCGGGACGGGACGTTTTTCGACAGGTCCCAGGGGGCGTACAACGACCCCGCCGGGCCGGAGCGTGGCTATTACTTCTTCGGTAAGGACAACGCCTATCATGGCTGGTGCGGCAACCGGGACATGCCCACCTTGAACTACACCTCCCAGGCCCTCCGGGACGAGATATACCGGGGGCAGGACGCGGTGCTGCGCAAGTGGCTCAGACCCCCCTACAGCATAGACGGGTGGCGGTTCGACGTGGCGGACACCTTCGGGAAAAACGACGACGTCCAGCTCGCCCATGAGCTGTGGCCCCAGATACGCCGGAGCATCCGGGAGGAAAATCCCCAGGCGTACATACTGGCCGAGGACTGGGGGGACTGCGCCGACTGCCTCCAGGGGGACGAGTGGGACGCGCCCATGAATTACTTCGGCTGCGGCCGCCCCATCCGCCAGTTTTTCGGCCAGCCGGACCTGCACCTGGGCCGGGACCCTCTGCTGCGGGAGGCGTCCCGCTCCATGACCGGGGAGGAGCTGGAGGAGCGGGTGATGGGCTTTCTGGCCAAGCTCCCCTGGGCGCTGTGGGAAAACCAGTTCAACCTATTCGACAGCCATGACGTCAGCCGCCTGCACAACGACCCGGCCATATCCGCCCAGGCATACCGGGGAGCGGTCTACTTCCAGTTCATCCTGGTGGGCGCGCCCAGCATCTACTACGGGGACGAGGCGGCCATCGACGGGATCCTGGGCTCCAACGAGGGCTGCCGCTATCCCATGCCCTGGGGCAGGGACTTCCAGGCAGGGGAGCCATATCGGCTCTACAGGACCATGGCCCATCTGAAGACGGCCCACCGGGCCCTGACGGACGGGGGAATGAAATTCCTCTGGGCCCAGGGCCGGACGGCGGCCATCGCCCGCTTTACGGACGAGGAGGCGTTCGTGGCAGTGCTGTCCGCCGAGAGGACCGAGAGGCGGATACGGCTGCCTCTGGGAGCCATAGGGGCGGCGGGCCTGGCGGACGCCGACGTGATGGGGGAGCCTGTCGCCTGGCGGGCTCTGGATGAAAACGCCCTGGAGCTCACCGTTCCGGCGGGACAGTGCTATTTCATCCCCTGCGTGATGAAGTGAGAGAATAGAGATAACGAATACGCCCCGGCGGTCACCCGCCGGGGCGTATGCTGTATGCGGTTCACTTCAGCGGGAGGATGTCTCCGTCGGAGGATATCTGCTCCATCTGGCCGTCGGCGATGAGATACGCCTCGCCGCGGAGCTCCTCCCGGCCGTCCCGGCTGAGGATATAGCTGCCGTCGGGCAGGACATAAAAGGAGCGGCCCACGCTGTCGGGGATGGCGATGTCGTCGAACAGGTCCAGCCCGTCCAAGGTGTCGCCCGCGATGGTGTTGAAGTGGGGGAGGATGCTCCTGTCTGTGAGTCCCAGGCCGGGCAGAAACCGCTCATAGTCCGGGTCAACGGCCTCGCCCTCCAGCTCGGGATGGGCGTAGACGGTCCGGGCGCTGTTCATGCTCCCGGCGCTGATGCCAAGGATCACTCCGTCGAAGCCCGCCAGCAGCTCCTTCAGACCCAGCTGCCGGAAAAACCAGTTTTGGGTGGGCACATGGCCGCCGCACAGGATGATGAGGTCGGCGTTATCGATAAGACCTGCCCCGTCGTCTGCGTTGCGGCCGTCCAGCACGTCGAAGGAGGAGAAGGCGAAACCGGCCTTCTCCATGGACTCGGCGGTGCCGACAGCGTAGAAGTCTGTTTTCTCCCAGTCGTCCGGGTCGGAGCATACATACAGAGCCCGGCAGGGATAGGGCAGGGCCAGGTGGAGTTCATGGATAAAACCGTTTGCAGGGTTCAGGTCCGGCGTATCGGGGACCATGGGGGAACTGGTGAAAAAGCACGTCATTGCGTTACCTCGCGTTCGTCGCCGACTGCCCGGCCTTTTGCCGGTGGAGCTGGCGGTATTCCTTGGGACTGACGCCCTCCATCCGCCGGAAGCACTGGGAGAAATAGCTGGGAGAAGAGAAGCCCAGCACCTGGGCGATGTGGGACAGGGAGTGGTCCGTCTCCGTGAGAAGAAAGCGGCTTTCCCGGATGCGCCGGGCGGTGAGGTAGCGCATGGGGGAGATGCCGTATTCCTTCTGGAAGGCGTGGGCCAGATAGAACTTGTTCAGATGGGCCAGGGCGGCCAGCTGGTCCAGGGTGATGTTCTCCTTGAAATGGCTGTCCATATACCGGCGGACCAGGCTGCACTCCCGGCTGGACCGCTGGACGCCGGGGGCGGCCTGGGGCACGAACTCCCGCCGCCGGAGCAGCAGCATAAGCAGCACGTGGAGAAGGTCCTGACACACCACCTCATAGCCGGGCCGGGCCTGCTCCGCCTCCCGGGTGAGCATGTCCAGGCATTGGGCCACCTGGTGCTGCTGGGAAAAGCCGTGTATCAGGGCGTAGCCCCCCGGTCCTGACAGGGCCTCCAGCCCCTCGACCCCCAGCACGGTGTACTCCATGGGGTCCGGCTCGCCGCTGACCTCCGTGTGGGGCACGCCGCTGTTGACCACCATCATGTCCCCGGCCAGTACCGGAAAGGAGGTCTGCTGTATCTGAAAGGCGCCCCGGCCGCCGGTGATGAAAAACAGCTCCGCGCAGGTGTGGGTGTGGGGGGAGGAGGACCACTCAGCGCTGTATTGGGCGCTGGTGATGTACACCAGCCGCACCCCCTCCAAAACGGGCATGCCGCCGCTCCGGGGGAGAAGATACTGCCGTGTGCTCATTGCCGCCGCCTCCTTTCAGATGGAAAAGCCGCCTTCCATATTATAGTTTTTTTCGACCGTTCCCGCAAGTGGTTTTCATGGGAAATGGCGGGCTAAGTGTGTGGAAGATGCTGGAAAACGGGCTTGCAAATTATAGATTATGCCCAAAATGAAAAAATCTGTCCGGGAACGAATATTGCAAAATACATAGAAATGACAATTTTTATAAAAAGGTAAGCAAAATTCCCATTGTTTTAGCGTTTCAATCGTGTATACTGGGCGTAGAAGAAGCGGGGGGCCGACTCCCCCGGAAAGAACACACAAATATTTTTAGGAGGAATACGAGCATGAAGAAGTTTCTCAGCATGATCCTCGCGGTGGTCATGGTCCTGTCCCTGGGCGCGTTCGCCCTGGCGGATGACCCCGTGGAGATCAACTACTGGTCCATGTGGAACGAGGGCGAGCCCCAGGCCACCGTCATCGCCGAGGCTGCCGAGGCCTACGAGGCCGAGACCGGCGTGCACGTGAACATCGAGTGGAAGGGCCGCGACATCAACACCCTGATCACCGCCGCCCTTGAGGCGGAGGAAGCCATCGACCTGTTCGAGGACGACTTCAACCGTCTGGGCCAGGTCGACGCTCCCTACACCTATGACCTGACCGAGATGGCCGAGGCCGCCGGTTATGCCGACCACAGCTATCCCGTGTTCAACAACTTCTCCATCAAGTGGGCCGGCTACCTGAACAGCATCGTTGAGCAGCCCAACGTGGGCGGCGTGTTCTATGACAAGGACGCCTTTGAGGCCGCTGGCATCGAGGCCGCTCCCGCCACTTGGGAGGAATTCCTGGACGCGTGCGCAAAGCTGAAGGACGCGGGTATCGACCCCATCGCCCAGGACGGCGCTTACACCAACTTCTCCTTCTACTACCAGCTGGTCCGCCATATTGGTGAGGACGGCATCGCCGAGCTGCGGGAGAACGGCGGATGGGCTGAAAATGAGGGCGCTGTCGCCGCCGCGCAGGAGATCATTGACCTGGTCAACGCTGGCTATCTGGCCGAGGGCGCTCCCGACGAGTATCCCGCCAGCCAGAACAAGATCGGTCTGGGCCTGGCCGCAATGGTCGTCTGTGCCGACTATGTGACCGCTGAGGTGAATGCCAACACCGGCACCGAGGTCAACTGGGGCCTGTTCAACTATCCCACCGTGGAGGGCGGCGTTTCCGCTGCTTCCTACATGGGCGCCAACTCCCTGGCCATCCCCGCCTACAGCGAGCATGCCCAGGAGGCCTTCGACTTCGCCATCTTCCTGACCACCGGCGAGTGGGGCCAGAAGCTGGCTGACGAGTGCCACCAGATCCCCGCCGACCCCAACAACGAGTGCACCTCTCTGCCCGGCGCTGTGGAGACCCTGCTGGCCGCCGACGCGCCCATGACCTGGTGCGGCGAGCTGAACACCCATCCCGCATGGCAGACCATGAAGGATATGTTCACGGAGCTGTTCGAGGGCAAGTATGCCGACGGTGCTGAGTTCTGCGCCGCCATGGACGCTTTGTACGAGTAATTCCCAATGGGGCAGGCGGCACTTCGGTGCCGCCTGTTTTTTAATAGCGCGAGAGAGGAGGACCCCGCATGAAGAAAAACAGGACGCTGATATTTCTTTTCATCGCACCCACGGTGCTGTCCCTGCTGCTGATGTACGTCTATCCCGTGGTCCGGACGGTGATCATGAGCTTTTTCCATGTGGAGAGCCTGACGGCCAGCACCAGCGACTGGTCCTTCAACGGTCTGGCGAATTATGACAAGATCATGCACAACGCCGGCTTCAT
>CANRNA010000068.1 GCA_947631805.1 uncultured Oscillospiraceae bacterium
GGCCGATGACGCTCAGACAGTCGGGCCGGTTGTTGGTGATCTCGAACTCCACCACGCTGTCGCCCAGGCCCAGGACCTTCTTGATGTCGTCTCCGGGCTCGCAGGGCTCGCGCATGATGAAAATGCCGTTTTCAATGGCGTAGGGGTAGTCGTGGGTGTCCAGGCCCAGCTCCCCCAGGGAGCACAGCATGCCCTCGGAGGACACGCCCCGGAGCTTGGAGGCGCGTATCTCCACGCCGCCGGGCAGGTGGGACCCGTCCAGGGCCACGGGCACCATGTCGCCCACGGACACGTTCTGGGCCCCGGTGACGATGGTCAGCTCATGGGCCTGTCCCGCGTCCACCTTGCAAACCCACAGGTGGTCGGAGTCGGGGTGGGGGCTCATGAAGCTGACGCGCCCGGCCACCACGTTTTCAATGCCCGCGCCGGTGTAGGACAAGCTCTCCACCTTGGACCCGGACATGGTCATCCCGTCGCAGAACTCCTTGTCGGAGACGGTGACGGTGGTATAGTCATTCAGCCATTCTCTCGATAGATCCATTGTTCACACCCTCCTTCAGAACTGCTCCAGGAACCGGACGTCGTTTTCAAACAGCAGACGCAGATCGCTGATGTTGAACCGGAACATGGCCAGACGGTCCGAACCGAAGCCAAAGGCGAAGCCGGAGTATTTTTCCGTGTCGATGCCGCAGCCGGAGAGCACCTTGGGGTGGACCATGCCGCCGCCCAGGAGCTCTACCCAGCCCTCGCCCTTGCACACGGGGCAGCCCGCCCCGTGGCACTTGAAGCACTCTACGTCCATCTCGCAGCTGGGCTCGGTGAAGGGGAAGTGGTGGGGGCGGAACCGGGTACGCAGATCGCTGCCGTACAGCCGGTGCACCAGGTCGTTCAAGGTGCCCTTCAGGTCCGCGAAGGTGATGCCCTCGTCCACCACAAGACCCTCTATCTGGTGGAACATGGGGCTGTGGGTGGCGTCCACCTCGTCCTTGCGGTATACCCGGCCGGGGGCGATGACGCGGATGGGCAGGCTCTGGGTCTCCATCACGTGTATCTGGATGGGGCTGGTCTGGGTGCGGAGCAGCACCTGATCGTCGTCGTCAAAGTAGAAGGTGTCCTGCCTGTCACGGGCGGGGTGGCCCTCGGCGGTGTTCAGCTTGTCAAAGTTGTAGCTGGCAAGCTCCACCTCCGGCCCCTCGGCGATGGTGAAGCCCATGCCGATGGCGATCTCGGAAAACTCGCTGATGACCCTGGTGAGGGGATGCTGCCGCCCGATGGGCACGGGCGTGCCCGGAATGGTCACGTCCAGCCGCTCGGCGGCGAGCCTGGCCTCCAGGGCCTTTTCCCGCAGAGTTTCCCGGGCGTTTTCCAGCGCCTCGGTGAGCTCCTCCCGGATGGAGTTGGCCATTTGGCCCATCCGGGGCCTCTCCTCGGCGGACAGGCCGCCCATCTGCTTCAGGACGGCTGTCAGCTCGCCTTTCTTGCCCAGGTACTTGACCCGGACGTTCTCCAGCGCCTCCAGGGCGCCGGCGTCGCGGATGGCCTGAAGGGAGTTTTCCCTCAGCTGCCGCAGTTTTTCTTCCATGATGAACTGCTCCTTGTATGAACTGAAATAGAAAATTGCGATAAAAATCGGCGCTAACCTTATTTTATAACACAATATCCCAATTTTAGCAACTATAATTAAAATTGACGAACTTTTCACCAGGGACTATAATAGGTGGGAGAGGATGATGACCATGGAACTTGCCGATGCAAAGGGAATGAAGACGGCCGACGAGACGGCCATCCAGGGGCGGGGCATACCGTCCGGAAAGCTGATGGAGACGGCGGCGGGCCATATCGCCAGGGCCGCGGCGGAGCTGGCGGGGGACGAGCACACGGCGGCCGTGTTCTGCGGGCCGGGCAACAACGGCGGCGACGGTGTGGCCGCGGCGCGTATTCTGATGGATATGGGCTTTCAGGTGCGCGCGTTTCTGGTGGGCAGCCGGGAGAAGATGACCGAGGACACCAGGGCCATGGAGCGGGAGCTCCAGTCCGCCGGGGGCGCGCTGGAGCCCTTCGGCCCCGATAACGAGGACCAGCGGCAGGCGGCCGCCCGGGCGGGGGTGCTGGTGGACGCCCTTTTCGGCATAGGGCTGAAAAGGGAGCTAGCCGGGGAGGCCCTGGCGGCGGTGGAGATGATGAACGGCGCGGGCCGCCCCATCGTATCGGCGGACATCCCCAGCGGGGTGTCGGCGGACACGGGGGCCGTGCTGGGCGCGGCCGTGCGGGCGAAACGCACCGTGACCTTCTCCATGGCAAAGCCCGGCCACTTCGTGGAGCCGGGGTGCACCATGCGGGGCCAGCTGCTGGTGGAGGACATCGGCATCCCCCAAGACATCCTGGCCGGGGCCGGGTGCGGCATATATGCCATCCACCGGGAGGACCTGGCCCTGCCCGTGCGCAAGCCCCTCACCCACAAGGGGGATTACGGAAAGCTCCTCATCGTGGCGGGCAGCACCGGCTACACCGGGGCGGCGGCCCTGTGCGCGGAGGGGGCCGTCCGGGCCGGGGCGGGACTGGTCTATCTGGGCGTCCCAGCGGATATATATGAGATAGCGGCGTCCTGGAGCCGGGAGGCCATGGCCTTCCCCCTGCGGTGCAATGACCGGGGGCGGGTCAGCCGGGGGGCGCTGGGTGTGCTCCGGGAGCGGCTGGAGGTCTGCGGCGCGTGCGTGATAGGTCCCGGCCTGGGCCGGGACAAGGACACGGCGGCGGTGACGGGGGAGGTGCTGCGGCGCTCCAAGGGGCCGGTGGTGGCCGACGCGGACGCCCTGTGGGCCATCAGCCGGGACCTGCGGGTGCTGGAGGAGGCCCAGGCCCCGGTAGTGCTCACCCCCCACGAGGGGGAGTTCGCCCGGCTGCTGGGCCGTCCGGTGGAGGACAGGCTGACAGACGCCATGAGCTTTTCCAAGACCTACGGCTGCGCGGTGGTGCTCAAGGGCTACAGGACGATATGCGCCTTCCCCGACGGCAAGGCCTACATAATCGACGCGGGCGATCCGGGCATGGCCACCGGCGGCAGCGGAGACGTGCTTGCCGGGGTCATCGGGGGGCTGCTGGGCCAGCTCACCCCCCGGCGGGCGGTGGTGACGGCCTGTTGGCTCCACGCCCGGGCCGGGGACATAGCCGCCGAGGAGCTGGGCCAGTATGCCATGAAGGCCGGAGACATCGCCCAGACGCTGTACAAAGCGGAAAAGGAGATCATTCGATAAGGAGAGGACCATGCGGAAAGCCATCGTTTCCGCACTGATGATGACCCTTCTGCTCCTGCCGGGCTGCGGGGAGCGGGAGGAAAGGCTGCAGGAGGGCTTCGACGCCCTGCGCAAGGCCGTCACGGCGGCCCAGTCCATCCGCTTTCAGGCGGAGATGACCGCCGACGACGGGGAGAACGTGGCCCAGTACACCCTGGATGTGAGCTATGACGGCCAGCAGACCACGGTGGAGATACTGGCCCCGGCGCTCATCGCCGGGGTGAAGGCCACGGCCCTGCGGGGGGAGAGCACTATCTCCTACGACGGGGTCATCCTGGGAGCCGGGCCGGTGGACAATGAGGGCCTGACGGCCATGAGCGCCATGCCGGTGATGCTGGACGCCATAGCCAGCGCCTACGTGGAGCTGCTGTGGTGGGAGGAGGGCTCCATCGCCGCCAGGCTGTACGTGGGGGAGCGGTCCGTGCTGACGCTGTGGCTGGACCGGGACACCTGCCTGCCTGTGGCGGGAGAATTCGCCGCAGACGGGCGGACATCCGTCACCTGCCGGTTCACCGGCTGGGAGATGGGATAAAGAGGCAATATCCATCCTCGCGGAGGATATGTATAGACAGACATAGGAGAAAGAGAACATGGACGAAATGAGAAAAAGGACCTGGGCGGAGGTGAGCCTGGGGGCCATCGAACACAACTACCGGGCCATGCGGGCCAGGCTGGCCCCGGGCACCCGGTATATGGGCATCGTGAAGGCCAACGCTTACGGCCACGGGGCGGTGAGGGTGTCCCGGCTGTTGGCGGATGTGGGCTGCGACTATCTGGCGGTGGCCTGCATAGACGAGGCCGTCCAGCTTCGGCAGGCGGGCATCGGCCTGCCCATCCTCATCCTGGGCTACACCCCGCCGGAGCTTGCCCCCCAGCTGGCGGAAAACGACGTGACCCAGGCGGTGGGGAGCCTGGACATGGCCCGGGCGCTGAACGACGCCCTGGCAGGGACCGGCCGGACGCTGAAGGTCCACTTCAAGCTGGAGACCGGCATGGGCCGGACGGGCTTCCGTGTCTACGGCGGCGCGGACGGGTCCGATGCGGCCCAGGCCATGGCCCTGCCCAGGCTTGCGCCGGAGGGGGTGTTCACCCACTTCTGCGTGTCCGACGGGGCGCCGGGGGAGCGGGATTTCACCTGGGAACAGCTCAAGCGGTTCAAGGCGGGCTTTGAGACGATCGAGGAGCGGAGCGGCAGACGGTTCGAGATACACCACTGTACCAACTCCGGGGCCATGCTCTCCTTCCCGGAGACCTATATGGACATGGTGCGCCCCGGCGTGGCCTTGTACGGCCTCTATCCGGGGGAGGACCGGGGGGATATAGAGCTCATCCCGGCCATGACGCTGAAAAGCCGGGTGGCCTGCGTGGAGCGCCACGAGCCGGGGGACACCATCAGCTACGGCAGGACCTTTACGGTGGAGCGGCCCAGCGCCATCGCCGTGCTGCCCATCGGCTACGCCGACGGCCTGCACAGGATACTGTCCAACAGGCTCACCGTGGACTTCGACGGCAGGCGGGCCAGACAGGTGGGCCGCATCTGCATGGACATGTGCATGGCGGACGTGACGGACCTGGGCGTGAAGGCGGGGGACACGGCGGAGATATTCGGCCGCCGCATCGGCGCGGGAGAGGTGGCCGCCCTGTGCGGGACCATCCACTATGAGCTGCTGTGCGCCGTCAGCCCACGGGTGCCCCGGATATACGTGGACTGAGGTATAAAATCTTTCCCTCCGTGGGAGAATAGAAGCATGTCCGTACATAGAATGTACCGGGCGACTCTTTCACGGAAGGTGCTCACATGACAAATCCGGTTCGACGCGGAGACATCTATTACGCCGATCTCAGCCCCGTGGTGGGCTCGGAGCAGGGCGGCCTGCGGCCGGTGCTCATCATCCAGAACGACACGGGCAACCGCCACAGCCCCACGGTGATCGCCGCGGCGATCACCTCCCAGGTGGGAAAGGCCCGTCTGCCCACCCACATCGAGATACAGGCCCCCGACAGCGGCCTGACCAGGGACAGCGTGATACTGCTCGAGCAGATACGCACCTTGGACAAATCCCGCCTGCGGGAGCGGATGGGCAAGCTCAGCGGCGCCACCATGACGAAGGTGGACGACGCCATCGCCGTCAGCTTCGGACTGAACCAGTCTCTGTCGTAAGACCCGGCCTCCGGTCATATCATTGTATATGACTGGAGGCTTTTATTATGCTCATACCCATTTATATCGACGGCAGACAGCAGGGCCAGCTGACCGTGGAGCGCCAGGGGGCGGCCACGGTGATGCGGGCGGATCTAAACGACGTGGGCCGGGTGGTGCGGCTGAAGGTGTTCGGGGAGCGGACGGGGTATCTGGGGGTGCCGGTCCCGGAGGAGGGCAGGCTGCGGCTGACAAAGCGGCTGTCCCCGGCGGAGATGGCCTGCTTTCCCCAGAGGCCGGAGTACGCGGCGGAAAAGCCCATGGACAGGGAAAAGCCCGCCCCCCAGCTGGAAAAGACCCGGCCTGCCGGGCCGGAGGACCCGCCTGAGGGGCGGCATATCGTCTGGATGGGGGGAAAGCCCCACTTTTTCTGATAGGCAAATGGAAAATTATATGTTATACTGTAGAAAATAAACGGCGGCCCCGGGCCGCGGAAAGAGGCACCGGTATGCGGATGAGCGACCTTATACAGAAAAAGCGTGACGGCGGCGTGCTGGACCGGCGGGAGATACGCTGGATGATCGAGGGCTATACCGCCGGGACCATCCCCGACTACCAGATGAGCGCCATGTGCATGGCCATCTTCTACCAGGGCATGGACATCCAGGAGACATACGAGCTGACCATGGCCATGCTGGACTCCGGGGACAGGATAGACTTGAGCGGCATCTCCGGCGTGAAGGCCGACAAGCACTCCACCGGCGGGGTGGGAGACAAGACCAGTCTGCTGCTGTGCCCCATGGTGGCCTGCTGCGGGGTGAAGCTGGCGAAGCTGTCCGGTCGGGGGCTGGGCCACACCGGGGGCACCATCGACAAGCTGGAGAGCTTTCCCGGCTTTTCCACCGCCATAGCCGAGGACGCCTTCATCCGGCAGGTGAACGAAGTGGGCTTCGCCATCGCCGGGCAGACGGCGCAGCTCTGCCCGGCGGACAAGAAGCTCTACGCCCTCCGGGACGTGACGGCAACGGTGGCCTCCCGGCCCCTGATCGTCAGCAGCATTCTGTGCAAGAAGCTGGCGGCGGGAGCGGACGTGATCGTGCTGGACGTGAAGACCGGTTCCGGGGCGTTCATGCAGCGGGAGGAGGACGCCTTTGACCTGGCCCGGACGCTGACGGAGGTGGGCCGCATGGCAGGGAGAAAGGTGGTGGCCGTGGTCACGGACATGGACGAGCCTCTGGGCAACGCCGTGGGCAACGCCCTGGAGGTGAAGGAGGCCCTGGCCGCCCTGCGGGGAGAGTACAGGGGAGACCTTCTGGAGCTGTGCCTGACCCTGGGGACCCAGATACTCCGGGAGGGGGGCGTGGCGAGCGACGACGCCTCCGCCCGGGAGATGCTGGAGCGGACCATATCCAGCGGCGCGGCCCTGGAGCGGTTCGCGGCCTTCGTCCGGGCCCAGGGGGGAGACGCATCGGCGGTGTACGACCCGTCCCTGCTGCCCCAGGCCCCGGTGACGGCGGAGGCCCCCGCCCCGGCGGGGGGCTATGTGGGCCGCATCCACGCCGAGGACGTGGGCCTGGTGAGCATGCACTTGGGCGGCGGCCGGGCGGCCAAGGACGACGATATCGACCTGGCCGTGGGCGTGGTGCTGAAAAAGAAGGTGGGCGACGCCGTGGCGGCGGGGGAGAGCCTGGGCACTGTCCACGCCCGGACGGAGGAGGCCGCCCGCCGGGGGGCGGATATGCTCCGCGCCTGCTTTGAGATCGTGCCGGAGAAGGTCACGCGCAGCCCGTTCATCAAGGGCGTGGTAAGAGGTGAATGAGATGAAGATGCTCTTCACGGACTACACCAGCTACTGCCGCCTGCGGCCGGAGGATGAGCCCTGGCTCCGGGAGCGGGGGATAGAGGTCCTCCGCTGCCCGGACGGCGAGCCCTATCCGGGGGACCCGTCCCAGATAGAGGCCGTGGCCTGCTGCAAGCTGTTTTCCCACACCCCCATCCAGGCCTTCACCTCTCTGCGGTACATACAGGGCTACACCGCCGGGTTCGAGCACCTGCCCATGGACTATATCCAGGACCACGGCATCCAGTTCCACAACGCCCGGGGGGTCTACAGCGTGCCCATCGCGGAGTTCGCCATCGGCGGGCTGCTGACTTTGTACAAGGACCTGCGGACCTTTGAGCGGCGGCAGGGAGAGCGGGTGTGGAAGCAGCGGGCGTATCTGCGGGAGCTCTGGGGCAAAAGCGTGCTCATCGTGGGGGCCGGGAGCATAGGCGCGGCCTTCGCCAGCCGTCTGAAGGCCTTCGGCTGCGCCGTGACGGGCCTTGCCAGGACGGCGGGACACCGGGAGCACTTCGACCGGGTGCTTGGCATGGAGGCGCTGGACGACTGCCTGCCCCAGGCGGACGTGGTCATATTGTGCCTGCCCAGAAACGACGACACCTTCCACATCATGGACGAGGCCCGCCTCGCCAGGATGAAAGAGGGGGCGGTGCTGGTGAATATATGCCGGGGCGCGGTGGCGGACGAGGCCGCCCTCATCCGGGCCCTGGAGAGCGGACGGCTCAGCGGGGCGGTGCTGGACGTGTTCGAGACGGAGCCCCTGCCGGAGAGCAGCCCCCTGTGGGCGATGGAGAACGTGATCGTCACGCCCCACAGCAGCTTTGCCGCCGAGAACAACGCCCAGCGGCTGTGGGAGATCATGCGGGACAACCTGGCCGCGTCCGGGCTCCTGGAGAAAGAGATATAGGAGGAGAAATGGCTGAAGTGGGGTTTGAGAACATAAAGGGCAGGCTGGGCATGGGCTGCATGCGCCTGCCCGCAAGAGACGGGGGAGTGGACTTGGAGCAGATAGGCGAAATGGTGGACCTGTTCATGGAGCGGGGATTCAACTACTTCGACACCGCCCACGGCTATCTGAACGGCCAGAGCGAGACGGCCCTCCGCCGCTGCCTGACAGAGCGCTATCCCCGGGAGAGCTATGTGCTGGCGGACAAGCTGTCCACGGCCTTTTTCCAGCGGGAGGAGGACATCCGCCCCCTGTTTGAGAGCCAGCTGGCCGCCTGCGGGGTGGATTTTTTTGACTTCTACCTGATGCACGCCCAGCGGGGGGATGTGTACGAGAAATTCGTCGCCTGCAGGGCCTATGAGACCGTCCAGGCCCT
>CANRNA010000069.1 GCA_947631805.1 uncultured Oscillospiraceae bacterium
CCTTCCGCCACCAGGCGGCGGAAGGCCTCCGCCACCACGGCCTTGTCCTCGTGGTAGGTCACCCCAAACCACTGGTCGGGGCTGTGCAGCACCCGCACCGTGGCCTTTCCCTCCCGGAGCAGGTCGCCGATGACCTCCGGCAGCAAAAACTCATCCTTCAGCGGGTCTTTCATATTGGCCCGGAACGCGGCGAAGCGCTCCTCCAGCCCGTCGAAAAACGCCTCTGTCAGCATCCACATATTCATGGACACCAGCCCGTCGCCGTCCAGGGGCCGCAGCCCCTCCGGCGTCTGCACGGCGGCACCCTCCGGGGTCTTCACGATGCCGCGGGTCTCGTGGATATCGGCCAGATACCCCTGCCCGTCCGTCTCACACAGGCCACGGGTCACCCCGCCCACGTCGGACAGGGTATTTTTCAGCACGAATCCTATCATGCCGAACCGCCCCGGCTCCTCAGCCCGGCACTGGGACAAGAACCGGTACGCCTGCTCAAAGGCGCTCTTGCCATAATAGTCGTCGGCGTTGATGACCGCGAAGGGTCCCCGCACCAGTCCCTTGCAGGCCAAAATGGCCTGGCCGGTGCCCCAGGGCTTGTTCCGTCCGGGGGGCACGTCGTCCATCTCCTGGAAGGCGTAATCCCACGTCACCCCCAGGCCCCGGAACTTTTCCGTCAGCCTGTCGCCGATGACCTCCCGGAAGTCGTCGTATATCTCCCGGCGGATGATGAACACCACCCGGTCAAAGCCCGCCTGGATGGCGTCATGGATGGAGAAGTCCATGATGATCTCCCCCGCGGGACCCACGTGCTCCAGCTGCTTGATACCGGCCCCATACCGGGCGCCTATCCCCGCCGCCAGCACTACAAGCGTGATCGCCATACTCCGCTCCTTATTACCAAAAGTTACATTATGTTATTATAATATATTCCTTCACTAATGGCAAGGAAAAC
Organism: uncultured Oscillospiraceae bacterium; assembly: GCA_947631805.1. Taxonomy (GTDB): domain Bacteria; phylum Bacillota; class Clostridia; order Oscillospirales; family Oscillospiraceae; genus CAJOIG01. The sequence goes on from CANRNA010000069.1 coordinate 950, forward strand.
CTTTTCCCCTTCTATGCCCCCGTTCCCATTGGAAACAAATCTGTAAATTTTCCTCTTGACAAGATTAGTCTAATAGATTAGTATAATTACAGCTAACATGTTAGATGTCATCTGTACAGGAGGAAAACCATCATGCAGTCACCGAAGATATTTGAGAGCGAGTACCGCTTCTGTCTCATTTTATGGCAGCACGAGCCCATCCGCAGCCGGGACCTGGCGGACCTGTGCCGGGACCAGCTCGGCTGGTCCAAGACCACCACCTACACCGTCATCAAGCGTCTCACCGAGCGGGGCGTGGTCGAGAGCCAAAACGCCGTCGTCACCTCCCTGGTGAGCAAGGACCAGGTCCAGGCGGCGGAGCTGGACGAGCTGATGGAAAAGCGCTTTGAAAACTCGCTCCCCGCTTTCATCGCCGCCTTCGCCAGGCGCCAGAATCTCTCCCAGGAGGACGTGGAGGCCCTGCGGCGCATCATCGACCGGGGAGGAAAGTGACATGGAAGGCGCCTTCCTCCAGGCGGTGAATCTCAGCGTCTCCGCCAGCTACATCGTCCTGGCCCTGCTGCTCATCCGCCTGCTCATCCGCCGGGCGCCCCGGTGGATATCCTGCGCCCTGTGGGGGCTGGTGGCCCTGCGGCTGGTCTGCCCCTTTTCCCTGGAGAGCGCCCTCAGTCTTCAGCCCAGCGCCCAGGCCGTGAGCCCCGCCATCATCGCCGACGAGGCGGCTCCGGGGCCCATCATCCAAAGCGGCTTCGTCGTCATCGACGAGCCCGCCAACCGGGCCCTGGACAGCGTCATCCGCCGCAGCGCCCAGACCATCGACGCGCCGGTGGCGGACGCCGCCTCTGCCCCTTCGCCGGTGGCAGCTGTCGTATCCGTCTGCGCCGTCCTGTGGCTCACCGGCGCGGCCGCCATGCTCCTGACGGGGCTGGTCGGCTATCTCCACCTCCGCCGCCGTCTCATAGGCGCCGTCCGGCTGAAGGGGGACCTGTGGCAGAGCGAGTGGGTGGACACCCCCTTCGTCCTGGGGCTGTTCCGGCCCCGTATCTATCTACCCTTCTCCATGGACCGGAAGGCCGCCGCCCCCATCATCGCCCATGAGCGCGCCCACATCAGCCGCCATGACCAGTGGACGAAGCTTCTCGGCTACGTTCTTCTCAGTTTCTACTGGTTCAACCCCTTTATGTGGCTGGCCTATATCCTGCTCGGCCGGGATATCGAGCTTGCCTGTGACGAAAAGGCAGTGCGTTTTCTCTCCCTCTCCGGCCGCCAGCGCTATGCCATGGCGCTGCTGGAGTGCGGCGTGAACCACCCCGTCCTGAAAGCCTGCCCTCTCGCCTTCGGCGAGGTGGGCCTGAAAGAAAGGATCGTGTATGTTATGAAGTACAAACGCCCCGCCCTCTGGGCCTCGGCCCTGGCCGCCGCGTTGGCCATCGCCGCCGCCCTGTGCCTACTCACCGTTCCCGCCGCCCGCGCCGCGGAGGATGACGCCCCCGCCGGGACGGCCCAGCCCGCCCCGGAGCCGGAGGATACCGAAGCCTCTGCCGACCCCAGCGCCCGTGAGGCCCGATACACCGCCTCCCTGTCCGCCGGCGGCGCCGTATATTACACCGTTGACACCGCCCTCCCCTCCGTGCCCGACCGGCCTCTCCCCATCCTCCAGGTCCGCCCCAGGGACATCACCGTGGAGGAGGCCCAGGCCATGGTAAAGGCCCTCTTCGGCGACGCGCCTGTCTACGCCGTCACCTATGAGCGCGACAAGGCGGAGCTGGACGCCATAATAGCCGACTATCAGGCCACGCTCCAGGAATTCTACGACGACTTTGACAGCAAGGTAGAGTACTACTGGGACAAGGACAACGGCATGGAACGGGAGTTCGCCGAGGAGACGGCCCGCTCCGTCCAGGCCGATTTTGAGGACCGGCTCGCCACCCTCCAGGCCCTTCGCAAGACCGCGCCCGACACCCTGGAGCCCACCCTCTGCGACTGGGAGCCCCGCCCTATCTCCTATTATTCGGACCCGGCGCTGTTCGGCTCGGAAGCCGCCTCCATGGACGACAGCTCTGAAAACATCCGGGCCACGGTCAAGATGGACGGCCTGACCTATTCCATCTACCTGACCAATATGGACCCCAACGGGGAATATGAAAACCCCTTACACCACCTGGTCATCGAACTCGATACCGTGGATACGCCGGGCCAGGACATAAGCGCGCTGAGCGATCCCTTCACAGCGCAGGACGTTGACGACACCCTCCTGTATGCCCGGCGTCTGCTGGACGACCTGGGGCTGGAGGACTGTGTCATCGACAAATACATGGTGAATATGTCGTCCTCCCCGGAAGAGGAGCCTCTATATCGCATGACTGTGGACGCCGTCCGCACCCTGGAGCAGCTTCCTGTGGAGTCCGACACAAACAGGGCCCTCCCCTTCACCACCGAGCAGATAACCCTGTCCTTCTATGCCCCCTGCCGCTTTGAGGGCCTCTTCTGGGAGATGCCCACCGAGGTGACAGAGGTCCGACAGACGGACAGCCTTCTCTCCCTCGACCAGGCCATGGACGTCTTTGCCCAGACCGTGGGCATGGACCTGACCCCCGGCTATGACACCCAGGCTGAAGGCCATATCAACAACGTCAGTCTGCGCTATGTCCGCGTTCCCCTCCCCGACAGCGCCGACGCCTGTCAGCTCGTACCCGCTTACGTCTTCAGAATGGGCGGCCCGGAGGACCTGTACGAGACGCAGTCCATGCCGCCTGTCGCCGCCGGGAACTGGCGAACCTGCCTCATCCTCAGCGCTGTGGACGGCCAGGATCTGTATGCCGCCCTGCCCTTCACCGTCGACACGAACGCCATAACGCAGCTTGCCATCACCTTGTTCTCTCGCACCGGCTATAACTACGACCGCACCGGCTTTCTCGGCACCGTGGGCGAGAGCTACGACATGGACGTGTCCTGGTCCCCCCAGGAGACAGCGGCCGTCCCCCTCTGGTCCAGCTCCGACGAATCCGTCGCCGCCGTGGATCAGAACGGCGTCATCACCCTCCTGGCCCCCGGCGACGCGCTCATCACCGTGGATGTGAACGGCTGTACCGGCGTCTGCCCCGTCACCGTGCAAGACCAGGCGGGCTGACTAATCCTCGCAGCATCGATCCCCCGGGGATATCCTCCCCGGGGGACCTTTTTTCCGCCCCCGCCTGTATAGGGCAACGTTTGACTTCTTTATAGCCAGCGGGTATAATAAGTTTGTTATTCATCGTGGGACACCAGGAGAGAACGGATATGCTGCGGCCATTGACATGTGTGGAGATATGCGCGGGAGGCGGAGGGCAGGCCCTCGGCCTGGCGATGGCCGGTTTCACCCACGTGGCCCTTGTCGAATACGAGAGCGCGTACTGCGCCGTTTTGAAGGAAAACCGTCCCGAGTGGAACGTGATATGCCAGGACGTCCGGGAATTTGACGGCCACCCCTACGCGGGGGTCGATCTGCTGGCGGGCGGCGTTCCCTGTCCGCCCTTCTCCGTGGCGGGAAAGCAGCTGGGAAAGGACGACGAGCGGGACCTCTTTCCCGAGGCCATTCGCCTGCTGGAGGAAATACGGCCCCGGGCTGTCATGCTGGAAAACGTCCGGGGCTTTCTCGACCCGGAATTTGCCGACTACCGGGAGCAGATACGCAGTTCCATAGAGCGCCTCGGCTACGTCCCCCACATCGGGCTGCTCAACGCCTCCGATTTCGGCGTCCCCCAGCTCAGGCCCCGGGCCGTCATCATCGGCATCCGCACGGATGAGCCCGGCGTCTTCGCCTATCCGACGGGAGAGCCGGGCAGCGCTGGCACGGTGGGCGAGGCCCTCTATGACCTGATGGCGGAAAACCACTGGGCCGGAGCGAAGGCCTGGGCCAAAAAGGCCGCGAAGATTGCCCCCACCATCGTGGGCGGGTCAAAAAAACACGGCGGGCCCGACCTGGGGCCCGCCAGAGCAAAACGCGCCTGGGCAGAGCTGGGCATAGACGGACACGGCGTCGCCGACCAGGCCCCCCCGGCCGATTTCGACGGCATGCCCAAGCTGACCAGCCGGATGATAGCCCGCATACAGGGCTTCCCAGACGTGTGGACATTTGGAAAAAAGAAGACGGCGGCCTGCCGGATGATCGGGAACGCCTTTCCCCCACCCGTCGCCATGGCCGTCGGCCAGGCGATACGGAGGTGCCTCGAAAATGGATGAAGTCCTTATCCTGGACGCCAGGCAGCGGTTCCATCAAGCTCTCATCGACACCGGTATGTGGGTGGTGGACCCCATCGGCGTCCCCTCCAACGCGGATGTGGGAGACCGGGAAAAGGCGAAGGCGGGAAAGTACAACGTCTCCACCCTCATCGCCCAAAATATGGCCGCCCTTGTGGGCGTTCCCCAGACAGCCGGGCAAAAAAAGAGGGGCACCAGCGCCGGTGTGAAGTTCGAGGACCTTATCGCCCAGTTCGTCCGGGACACCTTCCCCCAGCTGCAGCATCTGCGGCCCGGCTCCTGGACCGTGCTCAGCCTGGGAAATCAGAGCTCCGTCAAGGCCTCCAGCTTTGCCCAGTACGAGCACCTGGAATACCTGACGGAGCTGGTCAGCACGAACAGTCGGCTGATGACCGTTCTTGGCAATGATTACGTAGTCGCCCCCGACATCGTCGTCTACCGTGGCCTGTACAGGGACGAGGAAATAAACTCCGGGCGGCAGTACATAAACGACGACGTCTGCAAAATGGCCGCCCTGCGGCGGAAAAACGGCGGCAGGCCCATCCTTCACGCCTCCATCTCCGCCAAGTGGACGATGCGCAGCGACCGGGCCCAAAACAGCCGGACCGAGGCGCTCAACCTCATCCGAAACCGCAAGGGGAATCTCCCCCACATCATGGTGGTGACGAACGAGCCTCTCCCCTCCCGGCTGGCCTCTCTCGCCCTGGGCACGGGGGATATAGACTGTCTGTATCACTGCGCGCTCTATGAGCTTGAGGAGGCCGTGCGCCGATTCGGGGCGGAGTACGGCCGGGACGACATCGTCGAGAACCTGGAGACCCTCATCGAGGGAAGGCGCTTAAAGGACATCTCCGACCTGCCCCTGGACCTGTCCGTGTGACCGCCGGGGCCGGGGCGTTTCTCACGCCTCGTCCTCCGGGTCCCCCTCGTACCGTATCCCCTGCAGGATACGCGCCGCCAGGTCCTGGATGTCGTCGCAGGGGGTATCGGGCTCCGCCGCGTAGATGACCACGGCCACCTGCCTGTCATCCCCCGGCGACAGGCGGAATTCCCAGTGCTCCCGGTCGTTGCCCCTGTACGCCGCCTGATGGCCCGCCAGGCCGTTGACCTCTATGGGCTCTAAGGAGCCGTGGACCGTCACGCCGCTGTCCGGCGAGAAGAGCCCTTCCAGCTCCTCCCGCGTCCCCTGGCGCTGGTCGTCTATCTGCCAGTCCACGTAAAACCGCATGTCCGGCGTCCAGGCGCCCAGGCCCAGCTCGCAGCATAGGTCTGGCTCCGTCTCCAGATAAAATCCCTCCGGCAGCTCAAATGACAGCCCCAGACCGTGAAATCTTCCGTTCTTATATAGCAGCATCGCTCTTGTCCCCCTTGTATGCCGTTCGACGCCGGGTCTTCACTTCTTACTTACCTGTTTATAGTAATGTATTTGGTGCTCTAAGTCAACCGGGCTCCCGGCTTTTCCCACAAAATTATTTTTCCGCCACAGGCCGCTCTTACCTTATTATTGCCCGTCGGGCCGCGCTCCAGCACGGAAAACGGCCTGTGATGACGTTTTTTCGCGCTCCCGCCATCCGCCCATGGGGATGAGGGCCTTGTCTTTATAGCTCCCCGGTCTTGCCGACACGGGAGCCGCCCGGCGGGAACACCAGCGGGCCCTCCCGCATACAATGTTCTATCCTCCGGCAGCGAAAGGAGGCCCGGTATGCTTCGCTGGCTGGCCAAAAAGTTCATACGGGACTGGGACCGGACCGAGCGGCCCGAGGTGCGTCTGGCCTACGGGCAGATGGTCAGCTTTCTCGCCATCGGCTCCAACGTCGCCCTGTTCGCCCTGAAGGTATTGGCCGGACTGGCGGCGGGCTCCGTGGCCGTGGTGGCCGACGGGGTGAACAACCTGTCCGACGCCGCCTCCAATATCATAAGCCTGCTGGGCTTCCGGCTGGCAGCCCGGCCCGCGGACGAGGAGCACCCCTATGGCCACGGCCGGTATGAATACCTGGCCGGGCTGATGGTGGCAGTGCTCATTCTGGCCGCCGGTCTGGAGCTATTGAAAAGCGGCGTGGAGCGGGTGATACACCCCGCCATGCCGGAGTTCTCCTGGGCGCTGGCCGCCGCTCTTACCGGGTCCATCCTGGTGAAGCTGTGGATGATGGTCTTCAACCGGGACGCAGGCAGGCGCATCGGCTCCGAGACCCTGGCAGCCACCGCCGCGGACAGCCGCAACGACGCCATCGCCACCGCCATCGTGCTGGCGGGCATGGCCCTGGCCCACTGGACCGGCCTGGCCCTGGACGGCTGGCTGGGCATAGGCGTGGCGGTGTTCGTGCTCTACAGCGGCTTTGCCCTGGTGCACAGCACTCTGGACCCCCTGCTGGGCCGGAAGCCGGAGCCGGAGGTCATCGACGCCATAAAAGAGCGTATCCTCGCCTGCCCCGGGGTGCTGGGCACCCACGACCTGATGCTCCACGATTACGGCCCCGGCCGCCGGTTCGCCAGCGCCCACGTGGAGATGGCGGCGGAGGGTGACCCCATGGCACGGCACAGCGCCCTGGAGGCCCTGAGCCGGGAATTTCTGGAGCGGGACGGGCTGCACATCGTCTTCCAGCTGGACCCCATCTCCCAGGCCGACACGGCGGAAAACCGCCTGCGGCGTCACCTGACAGACAGGATGAGCGTCATCGACCGGCGGCTCACCATCCACGACCTGGCCCTGACCTGGGCCGACGGCGCGGCCGCCGTCCGCTTTGACTGCTTCCTTCCCCCGGACGTGGCCGTCCCCGAGGAGGAGCTGCGCCGGATGCTGGAAAACACCGTCCGGGAGCTCTACCCCGGCGCCCGGTGCGACATCACCATTGACCGGGACTACATGGCCCCGCCCCATTAAGTTCTTCTCCCTCCGCTCCCCAGCGGAGGGAAACTTATGTTTTATCCCGTCGGCTCGTTGGTGTCCCGGCCCATGGCGTGCATATACTCGTCATAACAAAGGGCCTTTTTGCGGCGTGTTGTAGCTTTTTATATCATATCCATTTTACACCGTGGAGGGCTTGCAATTCAAGGCGTTGCGGGATTTTCTTTAATCTGGCATGTGCTAGTGTGAGGCGGCTTGCTGTAACTTTTGAGTTGAACAGTTGGAAAATTGTTGGACATCCACCCATGCCGCCGGGGGTCTGTGGCGTATTTTGGCTAGGTAGTGAACTGGGAGAGCACCGCTAGTATCTAAACGATTTTTCCCGGCGGCCCGGACACAATATCTTGTGTTTGAAACGAAAAAAGGGCTTGACTTATTATAAGAAGGATGTTATAATTACATTAAGTGAATAAGATGCACCGCTTCACTGGATGCGGTAGACGGCCACTGGGCCACGTTCTGAAAAGGGCGGAGGCTGCGGCGGCTGCACAA
>CANRNA010000070.1 GCA_947631805.1 uncultured Oscillospiraceae bacterium
CAGTTCCGGCGCGTCTGCGACCAACTATTTCATCACATCCTGGAGGACTGAACGGTATGGACGAGAAAAAGGAAGAGCTGTTTTATCAGCCCAAGAACGGTTACGACCTGATCGGCCCGGAAGAGCGCATCGCCTGCGAGGACTACTGCCGGGAGTATATGGCCTACCTGGACGCCGCCCGCACGGAGCGGGAGGCCGTGACCGAGGCGGTCAAGCTGGCGGAAAGGGCGGGCTTCGCCCCTCTGGAGGAGAACGCAGGACCCATCCAGCCGGGCCAGAAGGTCTACTGGAACAACCGGGGCAAGAGCCTGCTGCTGGCCGTGGGCGGCAAAAAGCCCATGAGCGAGGGATTCGTGGTGGAGGCCGCCCACGTAGACTCCCCCCGGCTGGACCTGAAGCAAAATCCGCTGTATGAGGACTCGGAGCTGGCCTATCTGCGTACCCATTATTACGGGGGCATCAAGAAGTATCAGTGGACGGCCATCCCCCTGGAGATACACGGGGTGGTGGCCCTGACGGACGGCTCCACCGTGGAGGTGGTCATTGGCCGGGACAAGGACGACCCCCAGCTGGTCATCACGGACCTGCTGCCCCACCTGGCCCAGAACCAGATGGAGAAGACCATGGCCAAGGGCATCGAGGGCGAAAAGCTCTGCCTGCTGGCCGGGAGCGTCCCCTACGCGGGGGAGGGCGCCGACCGGGTGAAGCTGGCGGTGATGAGCATCCTCAACGAGCGCTTCGGCATTCGGGAGGAGGACTTCATCTCCGCCGAGCTGGAGGCGGTGCCCGCCTTCGATGTGCGGGAGCTGGGCCTGGACAGGAGCCTCATCGGCGGCTACGGCCAGGACGACCGGGTGTGTGCCTTCGCGGAGCTGGCGGCCATATTGCGCACCGAGGCGCCGGAGCGCACGGCGGTGTGCATCCTGGCGGACAAGGAGGAGATAGGCTCCGTGGGCGTGTCCGGCATGTGCGGCCAGCGCTTTGAGTGGTTCATCGAGCAGCTCTGCGGCGGCCAGTGCTCGGTACAGCAGAGCTTTTCCAAGAGCCTGTGCCTGTCGGCGGACGTGACCGTGGCGCTGGACCCCATGTTCCCGGAGGTCACCGAGCGGCAGAACACCGCCCGGCTGAACTACGGGGTGGGCTTTTGCAAGTTCACCGGCTCCCGGGGCAAGTCCGGGGCCAACGACGCCTCTGCCGAGCTGGTGGGCCGGATGCGCAGGATGTGCGCCGACGGGGGCGTGGTCTGGCAGATGTGCGAGTTGGGCAAGGTGGACCAGGGCGGCGGCGGCACCGTGGCGGGCTTCATGGCCGACCGGGACATCGAGACCATCGACGCGGGGGTGCCCGTGCTGAGCATGCACGCCCCCTTCGAGACCACCTCCAAGTTCGACTGCTACATGACCTACAAGCTCATGAAGACGGCGTACAGCTGGAAAAACTGACAGGGAATAATAATTTCGCCCGGGGCCGGGAAAACTGGCCTCGGGTGATTTATTTTGGAAGATGTGAAGACCCAGGACATCAAAGAGCTGGGGACCAGCGCCCCGTCGGCCATACAGGTGATGACCGTCATCGGCCAGATAGAGGGCCACCAGGTGCTGGGGGAGGAGACCAAGACCACCAAGTATGAGCACATCCTGCCCCTGGTGGCGGCGGTGGAGGAGTCCGAGGACGTGAAGGGGCTGCTCATCCTGCTCAACACCGTGGGCGGGGACATCGAGGCGGGACTGGCCATCGCCGAGCTCATCGCCGGGATGCGAAAGCCCACCGCCTCCCTGGTGCTGGGGGGCGGCCACTCCATAGGCGTGCCCCTGGCGGTGGCGGCCAAGCACAGCTTCATCGCCCCCTCCGCGTCCATGACCATCCACCCCGTGCGCATGAACGGCACGGTCATCGGCGTAAGCCAGACCTATGAGTACTTCGCCAGGACCCAGGAGCGCATCGTCCGGTTCGTGACGGCCAACTCCCACATCCGCCGGGAGAAGTTTTTGGAGTATATGCTGCGCACGGGGGAGCTTGCCAACGACGTGGGCAGCATCATCGACGGCCAGGAGGCTGTCTCCTGCGGGCTGATGGACAGCCTGGGGGGCCTGGCCGACGCCCTGCGCTGGCTCCACGCCGCCGCCCGGGAGCCGGAGCAGTACCAGACCGGGCCCGCCCGGAACTTCTCCTGGAACAGCTGACAGGTCCCCTCACCGCTCGGCGAAGGAGCACTTCTCCCGGGGCATATCCTCCGGCCGGGCGGCGGCCATATACCGGATGGCCCCGGTCCCGTACCGGGCCCGGATGGCGTCCGTGACCCTGTCCAGGCGGCGCATGGCGTCCAGACGGCGGTAATCGGTGAACATATCGGTCTGCTCCGGGCTGTCCGCGGCCCGGAGCGCCGCTGTGCGCAGCCCCAGCCCCCGCAGGGGCCGGGGCCAGGCGTGCAGCTGGCGGAAGAGCTCCATGGCCTTTTGGTACAGCTCCCGGGTGATATCCGTGGGCCGCTCTAGGACCGTCCGGCGGCTGGTCCAGCGGAGGGTGGCCGCGTCCCGGACGGATATCTCCAGCAGCCCCGCCCGGAGGCCTCCGTCCCGCAGCCGCCCTCCCACCTCCTGGGCCAGGGCCAGCATCACGGCGCGCACGTCCTCCTCGCAGACCATGTCCCGGGGCGGGGTGGTGGAGTTGCCCACGCTCTTGGCGGGGGGCAGGCAGTCGAACCGGCGGACGGGGCTGTCGTCCCAGCCGTTGGCGTAGCGGTAGAGCATGATGCCCCCCTTGCCCATCCGGAGGCGGAGAGCCTCCGGGTCCGCCCCGGCCAGCTCCCCGATGGTGTGGATGCCCATGGCCGTCAATGTCCGGGTGGAGGCGGGGCCCACGAACAGCAGGGCGTTCACCGGCAGCGGCCACACCACCTCCCGGAAGTTGTCCCGGCCCAGGACGGTGACCGCGTCCGGCTTGCGGTAGTCGGAGCCCAGCTTGGCAAAGGGCTTGTTCCAGCTGACCCCCACGCTGACCGTCAGGCCCAGCTCCTTTTTCATCCGCCGCCGTACCTCCTGGGCGGCCAGATACCCGTCCTTCCAGGCGTGGCAGCCGGTGATGTCCAGCCAGCTCTCGTCCATGCCGAAGGGCTCCTGCCTGTCGGTGAAGTTCCCGTATATGGCCCTGGCCGCCTTGGAGTACGCCTCGTACCGGTCGTAGTGGGGCCGCAGCACCACCAGCTCCGGGCAAAGCTGCCGGGCCTGCCAGAGCACCATGCCGGTCTTCACCCCGGCCCGCTTGGCCTCCTCGCTCTTGGCCAGGATGATGCCATGGCGGGCCTCCTCGTCCCCGCCCACGGCCACCGGCATGCCCCGCAGTTCCGGCCTGGTGAGCAGCTCCACGCTCACATAGCAGCTGTTGATATCCGAATGTAATATGATCCGCTCCATGGGACCATTATATATCGCTTGTTTGGAGAAGTAAAGAAGAAAAATCTCCCAATAAGAGATATATCTTGCAATTTTTCGCCTGATACTATATACTGGAAACGAAAGGAGGCGAGCGCCTGTGTTCGACGATATCGGCCCCAGACTGGCCGTACTGCGGCGGCAGGCGGGCCTGTCCCAAAAGGAGCTGGCACGCAGGCTCACAGACCTGGGGGAGCCCGTCTCCGACAAGGCTCTCTCCAAATGGGAGAAGGGCGCCACGCTCCCCTCCGCCAGGCAGTTCCTCCTTGTGTGCCGGGCGCTGGAGGTGGCGGACGTGTCCGGGGAGTTCATGGGCGGCGGGCTGGCCAGGGGGCTGGACGCCGCGGGCCGCCGGAAGCTGGGGGAGTACGCGGAGCTGCTGCGCCGCAGCGGGCTGTATGAGCCAAAGCCGGACCGGGGCAGGGCCATCAGGCTGTACACCCTGGCGGCCAGCGCGGGTCCGGGCCAGTTTTTGGACGACGGAGATTTCCAGTGGATGGACGCCGCCGGGGCTCCCCGGCAGGCGGATTTCGCCGTCCGGGTGGCGGGGGACAGCATGGAGCCCCGGTTCCGGGACGGACAGGTGGTCTACGTACACGCCGCGCCCACGGTGGGCGACGGGGAGGTAGGGCTGTTCTCCTGGCAGGGCAGCGGCTACATCAAGCAGCTTATCGACCGGCCGGAGGGCGTGCGTCTGCACAGCCTGAACCCGGCGTACCAGGACATACCCATACCGGAGCCCCAGCAGCTGCGGGTCTTCGGGCGGATACTTTGACAGGGAGGGACGCGTGATGAAGCTGAGCAAGAGGGCGTGCCGCATGGCGGGCGTGACGGGATTTCTGCTGTTTCTGGCCATCTACTACTGGAAGACGGCGGCCAGGCTGATCGGGCTGCTGCTGGGGGCCTGTATGCCCCTGTTCCTGGGCGGGGCCATCGCCTATGTGATCAATATCCTCATGAGCTTTTATGAGCGGCACTACTTCCCCAAGAGCCAGGGGAAGATAGAGGCCACCCGCCGCCCTGTGTGCATGGTGGCGGCCATGCTGACGGTGGTGCTGGTGCTGGCGTTCGTGGTGCGGCTGGTGGTGCCGGAGTTTCTGTCCTGCGTCAACGCCCTGGTGCAGCAGGCGCCCGCGGCCATGAACAGGCTCCTGCAGGAGCCCGCTGTGCGCAGGCTCATACCGGAGGACCTGGAGAGCCGCCTGGCGTCCCTGAACTGGAGCGAGATCGTCAACTATGCCAAGGGCATCCTGACCTCGGGCGTGGCCGGGGCGGCCAACGCGGTGTCGTCGCTGTTTTCCACCATCGTGACGGTGCTGTTCGGGCTGATATTCGCCATTTATCTGCTGCTGGGGAAGGACACCCTGGGGGGCCAGTGCCGTCGGCTGATGGACAGCTATCTGCCTGCCCGCTGGCGCGACAGAGCGGTGTACGCCCTGGGGCTTTTGAACGATAGTTTCCGGAAGTTCGTGGTGGGCCAGTGCACCGAGGCGGTGATACTGGGGGCGCTGTGCATCGGGGGAATGACCCTGTTCCGCTTCCCCTACGCCACCATGGTGGGCACCCTGGTGGGGGTGACGGCCCTGATACCGGTGGCGGGCGCGTACATCGGCGCGGGGGTGGGAGCGTTCATGATCCTGTCCGTGTCCCCGCCCCAGGCCCTGGGATTTCTGGTGTTCATCGTGGTGCTCCAGCAGCTGGAGGGCAACCTCATCTATCCCAGGGTGGTGGGCTCCTCCATCGGCCTGCCGGGCATATTCGTGCTGGCGGCCGTGACCGTGGGCGGGGCCATGTATGGGGTGCTGGGCATGCTGGCCGGTGTGCCCCTGACGGCGGCGCTGTACCAGGCGGTCCGGGACGACCTGGCCCGCCGGGAGCGGGAGAAGAAGGTCCCGGCCAAGGCGGGCTGAGACAGACGCAGACGTTTGCATATATTTTAATTTTTGATATGAGGTGATGAACATGGAAAAAGCGAAGGTCTATTTCACAAAGAAGATCGCCCCGGAGACGGTGGTGGACATGTTCAAGGTGTTGGGCGTGGACCTGCCGGGAAAGGTAGCCGTCAAGGTCCACTCCGGCGAGGCGGGCAACCAGAACTATCTCCATCCGGAGTTCATGCGGCCCATGGTGGAGTATGTGAAGGGCACCATGGTGGAGTGCAACACCGCCTACGGCGGGGAGCGCAACGCCACCGACAAGCACCGGCGGCTTTTGGCGGACCACGGGTGGGTAAAGTATTTCGACGTGGACCTGCTGGACGCGGAGGGGCCGGACATGGTCCTGCCGGTTCCCAACGGCAAGGTGCTCCGGGAGAATCTGGTGGGCAAGGACCTGGCCAACTATGATTCCATGCTGGTGCTCAGCCACTTCAAGGGCCATCTCGCCGGGGGCTACGGCGGGGCGCTGAAGCAGCTCTCCATCGGCTGCGCCTCCACGGTGGGCAAGTGTCTCATCCACTCCGGCGGCCTGGAGACGGACCAGAACGTGGTCTGGAGCCGCATGGCCCCCGACGAGGTCTTCGGCGACTGCATGGCGGACGCGGCGGCCAGCGTGGTGGAGTATTTCAAGGGCAAGATCGCCTACGTGAGCATGATGTGCAACCTGTCGGTGGACTGCGACTGCTGCGCCGTGGCGGAGGACCCCTGCATGGCGGATATCGGCACCCTGTCCTCTCTGGACCCGGTGGCGCTGGACAGGGCATGCCTGGACCTGATCTATCAGTCCAAGGACCCGGGCCGGGACCACTTCATCCAGCGGGTGGAGTCCCTCCACGGGGCCCACACCATCGACGCCGCCGCGGCCCTGGGCTTCGGCACGAAGGACTACGAGCTCATCTGCCTGGACTGAGCGGCAGACACAAAAAACGGCTGCCCGGGGGAGACGCTTTGCAAAAAGCTGTCTCTCCCGGGCTTTGGATAAATAATATGCCTGAGATCGTTTTTATTGAGGGCGTTTCCGGCGTGGGCAAGACCACCACGGTGAAGGCCCTTCATGCCCGACTGCGGGCACGCGGATATGCCGTGAAAAGCTACGTTGAATTTGACTTTCAAAACCCGATCGATTTTTACTGTACTGCCTATATCCCGCAAGAGCGCTATCGGGAGCTGTGCCAAAGCTATCCCCAGCAGGCCGGGCAAATAAAGCGGTATTCGATTTACGCGGGAGAGGCGATGCTGGTGAGGTATTTTGACGGGGACAGGCAGCTGTTTCCGAAACGGCTGATGGGCGAGCTGGGCGAGATGGAGTTTTGCTATGCGCCGCCGCATCCCGTGCCCCTGGCGGAGTACACCAGGACCTATAAGACCGTGTGGGAGAACTTTGACAGGTCGGCCGACGGCGCTGTGGACTACTATATTTTTGACGGATCGCTTCTGCACCATCCGCTGAACGACATGATCAGAAACTATGACGCCTCGATGGAGCAGACGGCCGCGCACGTTGGGGTGCTGCTGCAATGTCTGAGGCGTGTTGGGGCCAGCGTTTTTTACCTCTTCACGGAGGATGTCGGCGCCCAGCTGCGTCTCGCGCGTCAAAACCGCCGACAGGCGCCGCCTGACAGCGGGGCGGTCGCCTTTTGGGAAAAACGCCGCGAATACGACGAGTATGTGCTGGACCGTTCTGTTCCGGGGAACTGCAGGATGGACCTGACCCGATATGGCCACGCGGCCGTATTGGACAGGATACTTGCGGCTCTTTGAAAAGTGGGGCGTTCCTCCAAAATTTATCCTGACGTCACTTGATATCGATCCAGATGCCAATATCCCGCATCATGGAATCGGGCATGCTCTTATAAAAGCGCTGGGCCTCCTCGTTGGCGGCGGTCAGGGCTATGAGCGTGTCGATGCCCCGGTCCTTTAATATCTGCCGTAGGCCGCCCAGAAGCCGCTGGGCGACCCCCTGGTGCCTGCTGCTTTTCACCACGCATATCCAGATACCCCTTTTTGGACCCGTCAAAACGGCTTGCGATGAGGGAGGCGTCGATCCTGCCGACGACCGCGCCCTCCGCGTATGCCAGAAGAGAGATGGCGTCGTCAAAGCTCCTGTCATCGAAGCACCCCTCGACAGCGCTGACATAAGCCTGGTCTATCTCCCAGCCCCAGATGTCCTCCTCCCGGCGCAGCCGCCGCTCAAAATCCAAAACGTCCGGTATCCGGTCTCTCGTGTAAGGCTGTATCACCAATTCCATAGCATATCCCTCCCAAGGCTGTGGTCTGCTGCGGGGCTATTGTAGCATCAAGGGGCGGAAAAATCTACTGTATCCCTCTGTTGGCCTGGCAGCCCAGCTTTTGTCTGAGGCGAGCGATACACTGGTTTTTTTGTCAACTTCATAACTTATTCATACGGGATAGCGGAAATTTCGATTTGCTCTTGCACGGCCCGGTGAGATGTGATATCATCGGGCCAAGGAGGGTTGAACAATGAAAAAAATTCTTTGCCTTGTGCTTGTGTTGCTTCTCGTTTGTGCAAATCCGGTTGTTGTTTTTGCGGAAGAAGAGAAACTTGACTTAAACGGTTTTTTGGAGAAGTATGAGAATGCTGATTTCAATGAAATGTTAGATAATCCGGACCAGTTTTGGGATGACTTTATTCTTGTGTGCGAAGAGGAAGATACGGACTATTCTGAATGGGAATTGAATGAGAGTATATCATCTGAATTGCTTTGCGAATATGATTTAGATGTTATTTTATTCAATATGCCAGTCACGATACAATCGGTTATTTTTAATGACAAAGAAAACGCATATTATAAAGACATTACATTTGATATTGGAGACGAAGAAGGGAATTTTAATACAGCAAGAGCATTTTGTGAAAAGTTCTTTGATAGATATAATGACGCAGAGTATATAATGATAGAAGATGCTGAATCAAGCGAAAGCGAACTGCGAAATCTGTTTTCTGATGGTAAAATAAACGAGAAGTATGGTTGCCGATGGTCTGTTGAAGAAAATGCAAGTATAAACTGCGGCGTAACCTATTTCTATTTTAAACTTGATGACTTCATTTCATCGTCTGTAACTATTGCACTTCAAAAGAATGTTATTGGAACAGAATAACAAATGTTTCCGCTACGTT
>CANRNA010000071.1 GCA_947631805.1 uncultured Oscillospiraceae bacterium
GTGCGCCAGAGCGCCGTGCTGCGGGTGCTGGCGGAGCTGGGGCAGGCCAGCGTGGCGGACCTGTGCTACTTCACCGGTGCGGGACGGGACACCGTCAAGCGCCTGGAGGAGAAGGGCCTTGTGACCCTCTCCCGCCGGGAGGTGTACCGCCGCCCGGACTACGGTCAGGGGCAGGCAAAGCCCCTCCCTGTGCTGAACGGGGAGCAGAGGGCGGCCTTTGAGGGCCTGCTGGCCCTGGCGGACGGAAAGGCCCCCAGGGCGGCGCTGCTGTTCGGCGTCACCGGCAGCGGCAAGACCACCATCTATATCCACCTGATTCACGAGATGCTCCGCCGGGGCAGGTCCGCCATCTTCCTGGTGCCGGAGATAGCCCTGACGCCCCAGATGCTCCAGACCTTTTCCTCCCATTTCGGCGACAGCATCGCCGTGCTCCACTCCTCTCTGTCCATGGGGGAGCGCTACGACGAGTGGAAGCGCATCCGGGCGGGAGACGCCCGGGTGGTCATCGGCACCAGGAGCGCCGTGTTTGCGCCGGTATCCGATCTGGGTATCATCATTATGGACGAGGAGCAGGAGGACACCTATAAGTCCGAGACCAGCCCCCGCTATCACGCCCGGGATGTGGCAAAGTTCCTCTGCGCCCGGTCGAACGCCGCCCTGGTGCTGGGCAGCGCCACCCCGGACGTGGGCTCCCGGTATTGGGCAGAGACGGGCCGGTACGCCTTTTTCACCCTCCGGCATCGGTACAACGCCATGCACCTGCCCCAGGTGCGGGTGGCGGACATGAAGCGGGAGCTCCGGGACGGGAACGCCGCCAGCATATCGTCACTGCTCCGGGACGAGATACAGGAAAATCTGGACCGGGGCGAGCAGTCCATTTTGTTCATCAACCGCCGGGGGGCCAGCAAGCTCGTCACCTGCGGGGTGTGCGGCCACACCTATAAGTGCCCCAACTGCACCGCCGCCCTCACCTATCACAGCGTGGGGGACCGGCTGATGTGCCACTACTGCGGCCACACCCAGCGCCTTGACAGCGCCTGCCCCGTGTGCGGTGGAAAGCTGAGCTTCATCGGCACCGGCACCCAGAAGGTGGTCCAGGAGCTGGGAGAGCTCTTTCCCGGCACGGCGGTGCTGCGCATGGACACGGACTCCGTGGCCCCTGTGGGCAGCCACCGGGCCCTTTTTGAGCAGTTCCGGGCCCAGCGCATCCCCATCCTGGTGGGCACACAAATGGTCACCAAGGGCCTCAACTTTGAAAACGTCACCCTGGTGGGGGTGCTGAACGCAGACCAGAGCTTGTACTGCGGGGATTACCGGGCGGGGGAGCGGACCTTCTCCCTCATCACCCAGGTCATCGGCCGCAGCGGCCGGTTTGAAAAGCCCGGCCGGGCGGTCATCCAGACCTTCACCCCGGAAAACCAGATCATCCTCCAGGCCGCCCGCCAGGACTATGACAGCTTTTACGAGGGGGAGATAGGCCTGCGCCGTGTGACCGGGTCGCCCCCCTTCGCCAGCCTGTTCGTGCTGACGGCCACCGGGGCGGACGAGAGCGCCGTGCTGCGCTGCTGCGCCCTGATACGGGACGAGATGCGCCGTCTGACGGCCTCTGTCCCCGGCGCGAAGGTCCTGGGCCCCGCGCCCCTGCCTGTGGCCAAGGTGAACAACGCCTGGCGCTACCGGGTGACGGTGAGCTGCCCCCCCTCAAAGGAGGTACGCGCCGCCGTGGGGCAGGTGCTGCTCAGGGCGAACGACGGAAAGAGATTTAAGGGCGTGTCCGTGTACGCGGACCTGGACCCGCTGGATTGATAGGAGAGAACTATGGCGCTTCGCAACATACTGAAGCAGGGCGACGAGGCCCTCACAAAGCACTGCCGTCCCGTGACGGACTTCAACGACCGGCTCTGCCAGCTTTTGGACGACATGGCCGAGACCCTGGCCCAGGCGGGCGGGGTGGGCCTGGCCGCGCCCCAGGTGGGGGTGCTGCGCCGGGCGGTCATCGTGCTGGAGACGAATGTCCCCGAGGGGGAGCCGGAGTATATCATCGAGCTCATAAACCCCGAGATCATCGAGACCGAGGGGGAGCAGGAGGGCCCGGAGGGGTGCCTGTCCCTGCCCGGCTCCTACGGCATGGTCAAGCGTCCCGCGAGGGTGAAGATTCGGGCCCAGGACAGGACCGGCAAGGTCTTTGAGAGGGAGGGCGTGGGTCTGACGGCCAGGGCCTTCTGCCACGAGTGCGACCACCTGGACGGCCACATATTCACCGAGCGGTGCGACCGGCTCATGACCGAGGAGGAGCTGGAGGCCTATTACGGGAGCGAGGAGAACGGATGAGGATCGTCTTCATGGGCACCCCGGACTTTGCCGCCTGCTCCCTGGAACGGCTGCTGGAGGAGGGGTTCGACGTGCGGGGCGTCTTCTGTCAGCCGGACAAGCCCCGTGACCGGGGCCATAAAACCGTCCCCTGCCCGGTGAAGGCGCTGGCCCAGGGGGCCGGTGTGCCGGTGTATCAGCCGACTAAGCTCCGGGACGGGACGGCTCTTGATATCCTGCGCCAGCTGGACCCGGAGCTCATCGTGGTGGTGGCCTACGGGCGCATCCTGCCCGAGGATATCCTGGACCTGCCCCGGTACGGCTGCGTCAACGTCCACGGCTCGCTTTTGCCCCGGTACCGGGGCAGCGCCCCTATCCAGCGGGCTGTGCTGGGCGGGGACGACGTCACCGGCGTGACCACCATGTACCTGTCCGCCGGGATGGACGAGGGGGATATGATATTCTCCGAGAGCACTCCCATCGGGGAGACGGAGACCAGCGGAGAGCTCTTTGACCGTCTGGCGGTCATGGGGGCCTCCCTTTTGGTGAAGACGGTCCGGGCCATCCAGGACGGCACCGCCCCCCGGACGCCCCAGGACGGGAGCCTGGCCACCTACGCGCCGCCCTTGAGCCGGGAGGAGTCCCCCATCGACTGGGGGAAGACGCCCCGCCAGATACTGCGCCATATATACGGCATGCAGCCCTGGCCTTGCGCCACCGCCACCCTGGGGGGCACGGCCTTCAAGATATTCCGGGCCCAGCCGTCCGGCCGGACGAGCCAAAAGGCCCCCGGCACCATCCTGTCCGCCGGGAAGGCGGGCATAGAGGTGGCCTGCGGCGGGGGAGAGAGCCTGCTCATCACCGAGCTGCAGGCGGCCGGGGGAAAGCGCATGGCCGCGGGGGCCTATCTTCTGGGCCACCCCATGGAGGTCTGACCATGCCGAGACGGACCGCCCTGGAGGCGCTGGAGCGGTTTCGCCGGGATTCCGCCTGGAGCCGCCAGGTCATGGACAGCCTTGCGGAGAAAAACAGCCTGGACCGGCGGGACACGGCCCTGGCCTCCCGGCTTTTTTACGGCGTGCTGCAAAACATGGCCCTGTGCGACTTCTATATCGACCACTGGGCCAGAGGGCGGCTGGAGCCCAAGGTCCGGGACATTTTGCGGCTGGGGGTCTATCAGCTGCTGTTTATGGACAGGATACCGCCCCGTGCGGCGGTGGGGGCGTCGGTGGACCTCTGCCGGGCACTGGGCTATGACCGGGCGTCGGGGCTTGTGAACGCCGTGCTCCGCCGGATCGCCGGGGCGCGGGACGATCTGCCCCCCATCCCCGGTCAGGG
The DNA here is from genome assembly GCA_947631805.1 of uncultured Oscillospiraceae bacterium. Classification (GTDB taxonomy): domain Bacteria; phylum Bacillota; class Clostridia; order Oscillospirales; family Oscillospiraceae; genus CAJOIG01. The sequence continues at coordinate 3,649 of CANRNA010000071.1, forward strand.
CACGGCCCAATACCTCTCCACCCGCTACAGTCACCCCCTGTGGCTGACGGAGGAGCTCATGGCCCTGCGGGGCTATGAGGGCGCCGAGGCCGTGCTGCGCTGCGACAACGAAGAGCCCCCCGTCTATATCCAGCCCAACACCTGCCGGGTGTCGGCCGGGGACCTGGCAGCCCGGCTGGGGGCGGAGCGGACGGAAAACGGCCTTATCCTGCCCAGGGCGGGGGACATCGCCGGGATGGACGCCTTTCAAAAGGGACTGTTTTATGTCCAGGACCCGGCCGCCCATCAGGTGGTGGAGGCAGCGGAGCTCGCCCCTGGCATGCGGGTGCTGGACGCCTGTGCCGCTCCGGGGGGCAAGAGCTTCGGCGCGGCCATCGCCATGGGGGATGACGGCGCCGTCACCGCCAGGGACATCCTGGCAAAAAAGCTGGCCCTGGTGGCGGAGGGCGCCGGGCGCATGGGCCTGAAGAGCATCGCCTGCCAGGCCGGGGACGCCCGGGACATCGCCGGAGGGGACTATGACGCGGTGTTCGCGGACCTGCCCTGCAGCGGCCTGGGGGTCATCCGGAAAAAGCCCGACATCCGCTACCGGGACAAGCGCGAGCTGGACAGCCTGCCAGCGCTCCAGCTGGAGCTGTTGGAGGCCATATCCACCGCCGTGAGGCCGGGGGGACGGCTCATCTATTCCACCTGCACCTGGCGCACGGGGGAGAACCAGGATGTGACGAGGGCATTCCTGGGGGCCCACAGCCAATTCACCAAGACCATGGAACGGACCTTCTGGCCGGACCTGGACGGAACGGACGGGTTTTATCTATGCCGGATGGAGCGAACAAACCAGATATAAAGTCCATGCTGCCCGGCCAGATCGCCGAGGCGTTCCGGGACCTGGGCCTGCCCGCCTACAGGGCGGGGCAGGTGTTCCGGTGGCTGGGCCGGGGCGTGGGGTCCTTTGGGGAGATGAGCGACCTTCCTCTGGACCTGCGCCAGCGGCTGGAGGGGCTCTACGCCATACCGGCCCTGTCCATGCTCCGACGCCAGGTGTCCGCCAGAGACGGCACGGAGAAATACCTGTGGCGTCTGCCGGACGGGGAGAGCGTGGAGACGGTGCTCATGCGCTATAAGCACGGCAACACCGTGTGCATCTCCTCCCAGGTGGGCTGTCGGATGGGCTGCGCCTTCTGCGCCAGCACCATCGGGGGAAAAATACGGGACCTGGCCCCCTCGGAGATGCTGGACGAGGTGGTGCGCACGGGCCTTGCCTCCGGCGTGCCGGTGACGGGCATCGTGCTCATGGGCATCGGGGAGCCTCTGGATAATTTTGACAACGTCATGCGCTTTCTCGCCCTGGTGAACGACCCGGCCGGAGCCAACATCGGCATGCGGCATATATCCCTGTCCACCTGCGGCCTGGTGGAAGCGATTGACAAACTGGCCGGTCTTCATTTACAATTAACACTGTCCGTCTCCCTTCACGCCCCGGACGACGAGACCCGCTCCCGGCTCATGCCGGTGAACGCCGCCTACGGGGTGGACGCCCTGTACGACGCCTGTCAGCGGTATTTTGACCGGACAGGACGGCGGGTGTCCTTTGAGTACGCCATGGTGAAGGGCGTGAACGACACGCCCCGGCACGCGGATATGCTGGTGCGGCGGCTGCGGGGGACGGGCGCCCATGTGAATCTCATTCGGCTGAATTACGTCTCCGAGCGGGGGCTCGAGCCCTCCGGGGAACAGACCGTCCGGGCCTTTGTAAAAAGGCTGGAGGACGGAGGCGTGACCGTTACCGTCCGGCGGCGCCTGGGCAGCGATATCGACGCCGCCTGCGGGCAGCTCCGCCGCGGACAGATGAGGGAGCCATGAATTATTTCGGAGTGAGCGACAAAGGTCCATACCGTGCCGAGAACCAGGACTGCTTCGACGGAGCGGTCGTGGCTGGCGGCGTGCTGGCCGTCGTCTGCGACGGGATGGGCGGCGCCGTGGGAGGACAGATGGCCAGCGAGCTGGCGGTGAGCCGGTTCATGGCCTTCGCCCGGGCGGCGCTGGAGGCCTCCGACGGGGAGGACCCGGCGGACGCCCTGCGCCAGGCGGCGGACGCGGCCAACCGGAAGGTGTTCCGCTACGCCGAGCAGACCGCCGGGTATACCGGCATGGGCACGACGCTGGTGGCCGGATACTGGCGGGACGACACGGCCATGTTCGTCAACGTGGGGGACAGCCGGGCCTACCGCATGGCAAAAGACGGCATATTGCAGATCACAAAGGACCATTCTCTGGTCCAGCAGATGATCGACCGGGGCGAGATAACCCCCTCCCAGGGGCGGCATCATCCCCGGCGGAATATCATCACCCGGGCGGTGGGCAGCGAGCAGTTCGTCACCTGCGACGAGTTCACCCTCCCCATACGGGAGGGGGACCGGTTCTTGCTGTGCTCCGACGGACTGACAAACGCGTTGGAGGAGGCGGAGGTGCACCGGGTGCTCCTGGCGGAGGACGACCCGGAGAGCGCCTGCCGCAAGCTGGTGAGCGAGGCCGTTGACGGCGAGGCCCGCGACAATGTTACCGCCGTCGTCATCTATGCAAGGAAGGGGAGCGCCTGAAATGGAAAACAAAGTGAGTTGGCGTCTCGGAAAGATATTGGACGACCGGTATGAGATCGTGTCCGTGGTGGGCATCGGCGGTATGGCCGTTGTCTACCAGGCGTTCGATCTGCAGCTGAAGCGGGACGTGGCCGTGAAGGTGCTGCGGGACGACGTGTCCATGGACGCGGAGAGCCGCCGCCAGTTCAGCAAGGAGTACCAGGCGGTGGGGAAGCTCAGCCACCCCAATATCCGGGCCGTGTACGACGTGGTCTCCTCCGGGGACACGGAGTATATCGTGATGGAGTATGTGGACGGCATCAACCTGAAGCAGTATATGAAAAAGCAGGGCATCCTCTCCTGGCAGGAGGTGCTCCACTTCTCCAGTCAGATCGCCAGGGCTCTGAGCCACGCCCACAGCCGGGGCATCATCCACCTGGACATCAAGCCCCAGAACATCATGCTGCCCAAGGACGGCACCGTGAAGATAGCCGACTTCGGCATCGCCCAGATGGAGGAGACCGCCTCCCCCAGCGGCAGTACGGAGGAGGCGGTGGGGAGCATCCACTATATCTCCCCGGAGCAGGCCCGAGGGGAGAGCGTGGACGCCCGGTCGGACATCTATTCCCTGGGCGTGGTCATGTACGAGATGCTCACAGGCAGGCTCCCCTTTGACGGCAAGACCGTGGCGGAGGTGGCCATGCAGCACTACTCCGTCATCCCCGACGCGCCCGGCGAGATAAATCCCGACGTGCCCCCCGAGCTGGAGGCCATCACCCTCCGGGCCATGCAGCCGGAACCGGACGAGCGCTATCCCACGGCGGACGATATGCTGGCCGACTTGGAGGACTTCCGCCGGGCCCAGAGCGCCGCGCCTTCCGCCCCGGAGAGCGAGGAGGAGCCGGAGGAGGAAGAGGAGGCGGAGCGCCCCTCCGTTCCCGTGAGCCCGGCCCCGTCCCGGCGGCCCCGGCCCCAGCGCCGGGCAAGCCAGCCCGTCCGGGAGGTCCGGGACGAGATACACGTGGTGACGAAAAACGTCCCCCGCATCAGCAAATCCGGCGAGCTGTCCCGGGAGGGGTATGTCCGCCGCCGGGCCAGAGCCGGGAGCGTCAGCATGCTTTTGGGCTTCGCCATCGTGGCGGCCTTCGCCATAGGGCTGTTCGTGTTCGTGTGGCAGTACTGGCTGCGGGATATCTTCCGGGACGCGGAGCGCATCGAGGTGGCATCCTTCATCGGTCTGCAGGTGGAGGACGTGACAGCCAGCGGGGCCATGGACGACCTTTATAACTTCAAGGTGGTGTACCGGGCCGACTCCAACCACGAGGAGGGCATGATCGTGGAGCAGGACCCGGCCCCCGGCTCCAGCCGCATGATCGTCTCCGACGGCATAGACGTGACCATCACCGTCAGCTCCGGCATCCAGCTCGTCACCATCCCCGAGGACATCGTGAACGCCCCCTACACGGAGGTGCAGGTGCGCCTGCAGGCCCTGGAGATGAACGTGATCATCACCCGGGAGCAGTCCAGCGAGATAACGGAGAACTATGTGATCCGGTCCGACCCGGCCCCCGGCTCCGCCGTTCCCAGCGGCAGCACAGTCACCGTCGTGGTCAGCGCCGGGCCCTCCGCCTCCTATACCAGCGTGCCCAATCTGGTGGGCATGACCAAGCAGGAGGCGCTGCTCACCCTCCAGCGGGAGGGGCTCATCTGCGGGGAGGGCGAGATATATTACGTCAGCTCCTCCATGGATGAGTCCGGCAAGGTCATGTGGCAGAACTACTCCGCCGGTACCCAGGTAGTCATGGGCACCCCCGTGTACCTGCAAATAGGCACCGGTCCCACCACGGCGGTGATCACCCAGGCCCCTGTCACGGAAAACCAGGACGCCGCCCCCGCCCCGGAGGGCCAGGAGGCGCCTCCCGTGGGGCAGTGATGGGCCAGAGGCGTGAGGGTATCATCATCCGGGCTCTCAGCGGCTTTTATGACGTGCGCACCGGTGACGGGGTCGTCCGCTGCCGGGCACGGGGCCGCTTTCGCCTGGACGAGCTCACCCCCCTGGTGGGGGACCGGGTGGAGGT
>CANRNA010000072.1 GCA_947631805.1 uncultured Oscillospiraceae bacterium
CCTGCACCTGGCGGCCGATCTCCGCCAGGGTCTTCTCGTAATTCGCCGGGTCGATGCCGCTGGCCACGATCATGATGCCCTTCATCAGGTCCAGCTCCGAATCCACGTAATAGCACAGGCTCTGCCTCTCCCGCACATGCAGGAAAAGCTTGGAGGACACATAGCTGGCGCCCGCCGGATCGCCCAGGATATAGTTCATCACCCGCAGAGCCGCCATATCCGGCTCCTCCATGACCTGGCCCAGGCGGTAACCGATGACCAGCTTCCCCTGGCCCACATCCATCTCCTCGGTGAAGACCCTGGGCTCCTCCTCCAGGGTGTTCAGGCGGATATCGGTGCCCATGTCGAAGTCCAGTTCTCCACGGGGCAGGGTCTCCAGCGCCTCCGCCATGGCGGCAGCCACCCGCTCCGGCGCGGCCGAGCCGCAGTAGAATATCTCCATGGGGCTCACGGCGAGCAATGCCTTATAGTGCCTTGTCAGGGCCACATAGCCCACCGCACGGGCGCTCTCCTCGTCCCCCAGGGCGTCCACGGCGTAGGCCTCCGCCGGGCACATGAGCTCGATGAGCCGCTGCTGGGCGTATTCGGCCCTGTCGTTGACCCGGGCGCGGATGAGCTCGACGAGCTTTTGCTTTTCCCCCTCCACATACCGGGGCAGCAGCAGCCCGCCGCGGGTATTGGGCTCCAGAAGCATCTCACCCAAAAGCCGGGCCATGTCCCCCAGCACGTCCGCCCCGCCGGGCAGGGCCGCCCCGTCCACGAACTCCGCCGTGAAGCCCACGCACTGTATCTCCCCCAGCTTTCGCACCGAGGGCTCCAGCCTGGCCCCGTAAAGGCCGTCCAGCCGGGCCCCCAGGGCGGCCATGTCCGGGTATCGGACGGTGCCCCGGCGCAGCACGCTGGGGATGAGGGCGTTCTGGGAGGCCGTCTCCCGGTCCAGCCTGGTGAGCAGATGCAGGCTCATCAGACCGGTCCTGAACTTGTCGGTCTGCAGACATGTGAGAAATACTCCCGGCAGCAGCTGGGTGCGGGTGCGTTTCATCGAATCACCGCCTTCGCGCGTTCCTTATCTTTAAGGTAGTACTTTAAGGTAGTATTATAACATATCTCTCTCATTTTGAAAACGCATATTTTCATCCCCCCGACCGGGCGATTTACCCTTGCAATTTCTGACGATTTGTGCAAAAATAATAAAAATACCATTCGTGCGAGGCTGTCGCACGGGAAAGGATACCAGTATGGAGCACTGCAATCCCCTTTTGAAAGGCATCAACACCCCCCGGTTCATCACCTTCGGCGAGGTCATGCTCCGTCTGACGCCGCCCAACTACGAGAAGATACGCATGACATCCAGCTTCGACGCCAGCTATGGCGGCAGCGAGGCCAACATCGCACTGGCCCTGGCGAACCTGGGCATCGACAGCACTTTCTTCAGCGTGGTACCCAACAACTCCCTGGGCAAGAGCGCCGTGCGTATGCTCCGCTCCAACGACGTGCACTGCACCCCCGTCATCCTCTCCACCCCCGAGGAGACCCCCACCCACCGGCTGGGCACCTATTACCTGGAGACCGGCTACGGCATCCGGGCCAGCAAGGTGATATACGACCGGCAGCACAGCGCCATCACCGAGTACGACCTGAGCAAGGTGGACCTGGACGAACTGCTGGACGGCTTCAACTGGCTGCACCTGAGCGGCATCACCCCGGCCCTGAGCCCCAGCTGCGCCCAGTTCATCCTGGACAGCCTGAAAAAGGCCAAGGAGAAGGGCCTGACCGTCAGCTTTGACGGCAACTTCCGCAGCAAGCTGTGGACCTGGGAGCAGGCCCGGGATTTCTGCACCCAGTGCCTGCCCTATGTAGACGTGCTCCTGGGCATCGAGCCGTACCACCTGTGGAAGGACGAGAACGACCACTCCAAGGGCGACTGGAAGGACGGCGTGCCCCTCCAGCCCAGCTATGAGCAGCAGGACGAGGTATTCCAGCGCTTCGTGGAGCGCTATCCCAACCTGTCCTGCATCGCCCGGCACGTGCGCTATGTCCACAGCGGCAGCGAAAACAGCCTCATGGCCTATATGTGGTATCAGGGCCACACCTTTGAGAGCCGCCTTTTCACCTTCAACATCCTGGACCGGGTGGGCGGCGGCGACGCCTTCGCCAGCGGCCTCATCTACGCCATGATGAACGACTATAAGCCCATGGACATGGTGAACTTCGCCGTGGCCAGCAGCGTCATCAAGCACACCATCCACGGGGACGCCAACATCACCGACGACGTGGACTCCATCCGGGGCATCATGAGCGCCAACTACGACATCAAGCGCTGAATCTTTTCCTACCCGGCGGGGCCTGGTGCAAAGCCTTCCCTTTGCACCAGGCCCGCTTTTTGTCACGTGATGCGCACCTTGCCCTTTTCCACCGTGATGCGGCGGCCGCATATCTCGGCCTCGTAGCCCTCCCAGCCGGAGGGCAGGGCGGGCTTCACCGTCAGGCGGCCCTCCTCCAGGCGTATCCCCAGCAGGTCCTCCAGCACCACCCGGAAGAACCACCCGGCGGAGCCGGTGTACCAGCTCCACAGGGCCTGGCCGTAGTGGTCGGGGTTTGCCGACACGTCCGCCGCCAGCACATACCCCTCGGCCCCCCAAAGGTCCGCCGGGTGCTTAGCGGGCAGCAGGTCCAGCAGCATGGCCGTCCCCGCGTCGGAAAACCCCTCCCGCAGCAGCGCCGAGGCCAGCCACACCGCCCCGTGGGTGTATTGGCCGCCGTTTTCCCGGAAGCCCGGCCCACAGGCGCGGATATATCCCGGGTCCCGGCCCTCGTCGGTGAAGGGCGGGGCGAAGAGCTTCACGATCCCGTGGGCCCGGTCATACAGCTTATCCACGCTGGAGCGCAGGGCCGTGCGGACCCGTTCCCGGTCTGCCTCGGGGCAGAAGGTGGCCCAGCTCTGGGCCACCGAGTCGATGGCACACGCCTCCGCCCCCGCCCCGCCCAGGGGCGCCCCGTCGGCCCACCAGCCCCGGAGGTACCATCCCCCGTTCCAGCTCCGCTCCGCCGCCGCCGCGAGGGCTCTCCCCTCCTCCCGCCAGCGGGCGGTGTCACCGTCGCCCAGGCATTGGAGCAGATGGGCGAACCGGCGGGCGATGTGGATGAAAAACCAGGTGAGCCAAACGCTCTCGCCGCCCACCTTGTCCATGCCGTCGTTCCAGTCTCCGGAGCCGGTCAGCAGCAGCCCGTGGGGCCCCCGGCCCCGGCTCATGGCGCAGTCCATGGCCCTTTTCCCGTGGTCCAGCACCGTCCCCTCGTCCCGGGAGCGCTCCGGCAGGAAATACCGGTCCCGCTCCCCCGGAGCCAGGGGCGCCGCCTCCAGCCAGGGGGCCCGCTGGGCGCATATCGCCCGGTCCCCGGTCTTTTCCGTGTACTCGCACAGGGCCCAGACCAGCCACAGCAGATCGTCCGAGCACCGGGTGCGCACGCCGCGGGGCCCGGCGGGGGTCTCGTGCCACCAGTGGAGCACGTCTCCCTCCTTGAACTGTCTGGCGCAGCACAGCAGTATATGCTCTCTGGCCCTGGCGGGGGCTATGAGGATGAGATTGGCCGTGTCCTGGAGCTGATCCCGGAAGCCGTAGGCCCCGCCGCTCTGATACATGCTGGTGCGGGCCATGACCCGGCAGGCCAGGGCCTGATAGGCCGCCCAGCCGTTCATCATCCGGTCCAGGTCCCCGTCCGGGGTGCGTATATGCACCCGGCCCAGGGTGGTCCGCCAGCTGTCCCGCACCTTCACAAGCTCCCTGGCGGCCCGGTCCGGCTCGGCGAGCTGGCGCATGGTCTCCATACTCTCGAACCCGCACACCAGCACGGTCACGCCCCCGCCCTTCCACAGGGCCCCGAAGCAGGGCCGCAGCCCGCTTCCCGTCCGACCGTCCATCCGGCCTGACAGCCAGGCCGCCGTGTCCCCGGTCCAGCCGGACAGCTTCCGGCTGCACACCGCCCGGAACACCCTGTCCGGATACATGCCGCGGGGGTTCACCGCCGTGAGACAGCCGTCCTCAAAGCCCGTGATGACGCAGGGGATATCCGCCGCGCTGGCGGTCAAGGCCAGGGGCAGGTGCCAGCCGATATAGGCCTGGTCCCCGCCCTCGATGAGCATGATGCGGACCTTGTACCCGTTGGGCACGAAGGCGGTCAGGCTGCATCCGCTCTTCTCCCACCGGGTCCAGCCGAAGCCGTTCGTCACCCGGCACGTCCCCTCTCCGGCGAACAGGCTCCGCCGTCCCTGGGCCGTCACCAGCTCCAGAGTCTCCCCGCCGGTGGTGGCCTCCGGGTCGTTGCGCCAGGGGTCGATGGGGCACTCCCTGGCGTTTTCCAGCCACATAAACCCGGTGCCGCAGTCCGCCGCCAGATAGCCGAAGCTGCCGTTGGTCAGCACGTTGCACCAGGCCCGGGGCGGCAGAGGCGGGGTCTCATAGCGCACCGCGCCCCCGGCCAGCCAGACCGTCTCCGGGGCCTCCCGGCCCCTGACGGGGGCGGGCCGCAGGGCTGGCAGGCCGCCGAAGCGCCGCTCCCGTGGGGCGCGGACCGTCACCGCCGCGGCGGCTATCTCCCCGCCCCCGGTGAACCATACCCCGCCCCGTATCCCCTCGAAGGAGGCGAGGCCGTACTTGTCCAGATACCGGCGCAGAGTGTCCTGCCGGGGGGTGAGATACTCCCCCTCCTCCCCGGTCTCGATGACCAGGTCCGCGCTGACGCCACAGGCGGTCATCAGGGCGTGGCGCTTTATCATCCGCCGGGCCTCCGTCACGTCCTGGTCCGCCTGGACATAGACGATGGGCTCGTCCCCGGAAAGGCCCTTCTTCCACAGGACCTCCCGGCTGGCGCCGGGCCGGGCCTCCACCTGGGGGGAGCACACCGACCCGGCCAGCTCAAAGGCGGCGCGCATCCCCTCGGCCCCCATGCCCAGCAGGGAGGCCATGGAGCTGGCCATGTCCGCCGTGGCGCCGGTCAGGATGCGGCGGGCTCCCTCCTCGGCCTCCTTTCGGCTCCGGCCGAAGCACAGCGCCAGCACGGCGCAGCCGCCCTCCGGCAGCCGCCCCTCCACCGTCACAGGCCCGTGCATCTGCCAGCCCGCGCCCTCCGCTGCCCGGAGGTCTATCGTGGCCGCCAGACACAGCCACGCCTCCGGCACGGTCCCCCTGGCCAGCCGCCGGACCAAAACGGCCCCCCGGTGGACAGACACCTCCAAGCCCAGCCGCCAGAACGCGGGATGGGCCTGGAAATCCCCCTCCGCCGCCAGCACCGGCTCGAACCGGACCGTGAGCCGTCTCCCGCTGGGGCCGGTCACCCGGCGGAGCTCTCCCCGCTCCCCGGAGGCCACCGCCATAAAGGCGCTCATGACCGTCTCCCCCCTGCGGCCCGTGAAGGTCAGCGTGCCCGACTCATACCGCCAGGGGTAGAAGGCCGCCTCCCGCCGGGAGGGGGTCAGGGGCACGTCGTCCACGGCCAGGGCGAAGCCCTCGGGCCGGTACATGAGCAGGCCCCCCGTCCTGGCCCGGCAGCGGCCGTCGTCGCAGGCCAGCAGGGTATAGATGCCGTTGGACATGGGAAACCAGGCCGGGGCCTCCGGCACGTGGCCCGGCCCCTCCCACTGGAACACGGGCCTGTCGGGACGGCTCTCCGGCGGGCGAGTCAGGGGACTGCGGCTGCGCCGGAGCACCGCCCCGCTCAGGGGCACCCGCTCAGCCAGCAGGGGCCGGAAGGCAGCGTTGGCCGGGTCGGCCATGAACCGGCGGCGCAGCACCCCGCCCGCCAGACAGTTGGCAATGGCGCACAGGCTCATGCCCAGGTGGTGGCTCATGAAGCACGCCACCGGCTCCCCGCCCTTTCCCGTGCGGCCCGGGGTCATGTCCAGGGCCTCGTAAAAGCCGTATTTGCCCCACATCCCGGCGCTTCTCAGGCGGCGGAGGTTCTTCACCGCCGCCTTGGGATGGACGCACAGGGCCAAAAAGCTGGCGTAGGGGGCGATGACAAGCTCCCCGTCCACGTCCCGCCGCAGGGCCAGCGCCCCGGTCCCGTGGGCCTTGTAGCGGTAATCCATGCCCGCGTCCAGGGAGAAAAAGGCGCTCTCGGAGTTGCCCCAGGGGGCCCTGGCCCGCTCTCCCCGCCGCCGCTGGGCGTACAGGCAGAACCGCCCCGTCTCCCACAGCATGGACCCGCCTATCAGGGGCAGGAACAGCTCCGGCATGAGGTATTCAAACATGGACCCGGACCAGCTGGCCAGGCCCCGCCACCCGTCCAGGGCCAGCTGGGCCCGGCTCAGGCTCTGCCAATGGCGCACCGGGACCTGTCCCCTAGCGCAGGCCAGAAAGCTGGTCAGCCGGGCCTCCGATGCCATCAGGTCATAGTGGCCGGGGCTGGGCTGGTCCGATGCCGGGTCCAGGCCGATGCGGAACAGGTGCTTCTTCTCGTCGTACAGGGCCGCCAGGTCCATCCCCTCGGCCAGGGCTCTGGCCCGCTCGGCGATATCCGGGCGGCCGTGGGCGTCCATGCCCTCCGCCAGGCATATCAGGCACGCGCACAGATTGCCGCTGTCCACCGTGGACACATAGGCCGGGTGGAGCGGGGCGCAGGTGCGTGTGTCATACCAGTTGTAAAGATGGCCCCGCCACTTGTCCAGCCGCTCGGCGGTGGCCAGTATCCGGTCCGCCAGGGCCGCCGCCTCGCTCTCCGGGGCGATGCCCAGCTCCATGGCCGCCAGGGCCGACACCAGCGCCAGGCCGATGTTGGTGGGGCTGGTCCGGTGGGCCACCCCCTTGGGGGGCTGTATCTGGATGTTGTCCGGGGGCAGCCAGTGGTCCGCCCTGGTGCACAGCTCGGCGAAATAGCCCCATATCGCCTCCGCCGACTTCAGGAGCAGGGCCCTGTCGGCGGCGTTCAGGTCGTTTTTCGGGCCGTTCTCCCGGCCCAGGGCCCAGGCGGCCGCCGGGGCGAACAGCCACACCACCCCCGCCGCCTTTCCCGCCGGGCCGGGGGCAAAAAGCGCCAGGGCCGTCCCCAGCCCCACAGAGAACCACGCGGCCGCGCTCATGCCCCGGCCAAGCTCCGTCTGGGCGGCGGTGACCCATTGGAGCATCCGCCTGTGGCTGACCGTCATCCGCCACAGGGCCGTCACCGCCGCCGAGGCGCAGGTATACCCCTCCCAGGCCAGGAAGATGAGCCGGGCGAAGGCGCGGGTCAGCGACCCGCCCGCTCCCCGGAGCACCCCGCTCCTGCACCGGAGACGGGCGTCCGCCGTGCGGACGAACAGCCCCGCAAAGGCGTCGTGGACGGCCTCCGCCCCCAGGCATACCAGCACCGTGACCGCCGCCCAGCGCTGGGCCGGGGCGAAAAAGCTCACCGTCAGCGCCAGCAGGGACGCCGGGGCCACCATGCTCCGGCGCAGGCTGTCCAGCAGCCGGAACCGGTCCACCATCGTCAGGTCCCGGCCCGCCTTTCCCAGCCAGGGGATGTTCTGCCAGTCCCCCCGTGTCCAGCGGTGCAGCCGCCTGAACCAGGCCGCCGCCGTTACCGGGGCCCCGTCCGTCAGCTCCACATCCCCCAGGTAGGCCCCCCGCAGGTAGGCCCCCTCCAGGGCGTCGTGGCTGAGGACCCGGCCATCGTCGAAGCGGCTCTCCAGGCAGGCCAGATAGGCCGCCGCGTCCACCACGCCCTTCCCGGCGAAGCCGCCCCGGTCGAACAGGTCCGTGAACAGCTCTCCCGTGGGGGCGCCGTAGGGGTCCGTGCCCCCCTGGCCCACCCATATCCGGGCAAAATCCGTGGCCATGGCCCTATCCAGCTCCACCGCCATCCGGGGATGGAGCACCCCGTGCCCCCGGACCACCACGCCCTTTTCCACCACAGGCCGGTTCAGGGGGTGCATGGCCGCGCCCACCATCTGCCGGGCCGCGCCGGGCACCAGCCGGGTGTCCCCGTCCAGGCACAGGATATACCGGGCCCGGAGCTCCTCCGGGTCCCCTGCCAGGCATTTGAGCCGGTTGGGCCGCCCCTGGGTGAGCCGGGCCAGCTCCAATATGGCCCCCCGCTTCCGCTCCCAGGGGGTATAGACCCGGTCCGCCGCGTTCCAGACCGGGTCCCGGCTGACGAGGTAGAACCCGCCCCCATAGGCCCCGTTGAGCCGTTCCACCTCCGCCTTCACCGCCTCCAGGCGATACGCCGCCGGGGGCGGATACACCTCCCCGTCCGGCAGGTCCGCCAGCAGGACGAACAGGAGCTGGTCCCCGCAGTCCCG
>CANRNA010000073.1 GCA_947631805.1 uncultured Oscillospiraceae bacterium
CCGGGAGCGCCAGCAGGCCGGTCTGCCCATCGACCGGGCCGACGAGTAAGACTGCCCGCCCCCTGATATAACACAGCAAAAATGACCGCACAGCCCGGCGTCAGCCGGGCTGTGCGGTCCGTATATGGGTCCATAAAAAAGTCTTTTGCGCAGTTTTTGAAAAAATGCCTTGCGTGTTAGCAACTAACGCGCTATAATGGAATCCGAAGCGATACCGAAGGCAGGACGTGAGGGAGGGCAATCCCCCACGCCCCTATGCAGGAGAAGCACACTCTCCCACACAGCAGAATTCTGCGCCCAGCTCATTATACCCGCTGCTACTGTTTTTTACAAGTGGCGAGTTATGCGCTTGTGTTGCAGCCTTCCTGCGGTGTAGGGTGAATTCCCTGCACCGCTTTTTGTATCGTCTCGGCAGGAAAGCCCGCGGGCGAGACCGCGGGCCGGTACTGCCGGGCAGATAACAAAGAAAGGACTGGAAACACCATGAAAAAGCGCGTTATCAGCATGCTCCTGGTGCTGGTGATGGCCCTGGGCCTGGGAGCCCCGGTCATTGCCGACGAGGGGAGCGGGACAGTAGAAGAGGCCCTCACCGGGGCCGAAGAGCTCGTTGACCAGGGGGAGGGGACCCCGGCGCCTGCGGTGTCGGAGGAGCCCGCCGACGGAGCAGAGGAGACAACCGCGCCTGCGGTGTCGGAGCAGCCTGCCGACGAGGGAGAGGAGACCCCGGCGCCTGCGGCGTCGGAAGAGCCTGCCGACGAGGGGGAGGAGACCCCGGCGCCTGTGGTGCCCGAGGAGCCCGCTGACGAGGGGGAGCCGACGCCTATAGAGGCGGACGGCGTCGCGCCCATCGCCGACACCCCCGCCCCGGCGGAACAGGGAGAGAAGGTGATACTGCATCTTGCGGGAGAGACCTCGGCGATCACAGAATCCTACATAGCTGGCGACGGCAGGATCATTCCCGTGGAAGACGGAACGGAGCTTGACCCGGGCGTCGAGGTGTATGTTGATCTTCGCGGAGAGTACCAGCTGAGCGTAGACAGCGGCACGGTCGAGTACGCCGGCTATTATTGTCAGAGCAAAACAGGCGAGCTGCATCGTATTTATTCTCTCTTCGCCCCGCAAAGCGGGACCATGACTATCACCGTCTCTAAGAGCGAAGAGGAACTGCCCAAGGTCATCCCTGTGCAGTATGCGGGAGAGACAGGGCGGGTGGTTAGTTTAGACAGCGTGAAGTATGCTCTTGCCGGAGATTATCTTATGGTAGCAGTCAGCAAGGGATTTACTGTGACGGCAGTCAAAGGCGGTAGTGTTGTTGATACTTACGAGGATGAAAACATAGTTTACCACGACATTCTTGTAGATGGAAACGCTGCTGTCGTCAAGGTGACCGTCGGCGCGGCAAAGCAGATCAAGGTGAATATCACAGGCAACGGCCAGGTCAAGCGCATGGACGGGACTGTCGTCCAGCCCGGCGAGACAGTCTATGAGAACACGGAGTTAAGGCTGCCGGACAGGACCCTGTATACAGTCACGGTGTCTGACAATGTCAGATGGAACAATCGCTGGGATGACGCCGGTGAATATCGGACCATTGTGGTGACTGACAGCGACGGGGACGGGGAGATAACCATCACCATCACCGAGGCGGCTATGGTCACGTTCCATGTCCAGGGGGAGAAGGACAAGGCGGTGTTCAAAGACCAGAGCGGAAATGTCCTCTCCGACGGCTCCCGGTTCAGCGAGTATGTGGACCGGCTGAACGTGGAGCTCCAGCCCGGATACACGGTGGTCGGCGATTGCTATCTGATAACCGACGGAGGAAAGACGATAGGGATAGGTATTGACGATCCGGACAAGGACGGCATCATCACGGTGACGGTCACAAAAATGGTGACGGTGCATTTTGACGCAGATGCGCCTGGGCTGAAAAAGGTGTACATTGGAGAGATTGACTTGCCCGAGATCCAGGACGGCGCCTATGTGGAGCCTTGGGAGCTGGTCTACGTTGAGCTAGAGGCAGGATATCAAGCGTCCGTTGATAACGGGGAGCTTAGCTGGAGCGATTATTCCTGCGACCCCCAGACCGGTGAGCTGACGAATACATATTATTTCAGAGCCCCCGAGAGCGGGACCATGACCATTACCGTTTCCTCCAGCAGTGAGGAGTCACCGAAGGCCATTCCGGTCACTTATGAGGGAGCAACAGAGCAGATATCGGAAGTGCCGGAAAAGACGGAATATGTCCTTCCTACGGACGGGGGATTTTTTGTCTATCTCCACGAGGGCTACACCGTGACCGCTGTCCAGGGCGGCGAGCTCAACAGTATTTCTTCTTACAGAGAAACCCGTATCTTTGGACACTATATTAAACTTAGTGAGAATGTTGAATCCGTCACGGTGACCATCGGGGACCCTAAGCCGTTCACGGTGAACATAGTGGGGGACGCCCAGGTCCAGCGGGCCGATGGGACGGCCTTCCAGTCCGGCGACACGGTTCAGTGGGGCGAGGAACTAAAAGTCCTCGACGCGGACAGATATATCGTTCCGGAGACGAGGGAGTACGAAGTTCAGGTCGATTATACGAAAAACTGCGTCAACGTGAAGCTGCTGTTCGATAGGGACTGCGACGGGGAAGTGACGCTCACCATCACCGAGGCGTCCCTGGTCACGTTCCACGTCCAGGGCGCGGTGGACAAGGCCCAATTCAGCGTGAACGGGAAAGCGGTGGAAGACGGCTCGCAGTTCAGCGAGTATATCGACAAGCTGGACGTGGTCCTTCAGCCTGGGTATACGGTGGCCGGTGATTGCTATCCGATAACCGACAAAGGAAAGACAATAGGAATAAGTATTGATGATCCGGACAAGGACGGCATCATCACGGTGACGGTCGTAGAAACTCCTGTTACCGTTGTCATGGAGGGAGAGACCGAAGGAGTTTTTCGGAGCCTCTATATTTATGACGGCATTGAGACAGGGACAGATTTCGGCAATGGAAGCGCTGTCCCGGCCGGGTCTACGCTCTATCTCAATGCCGCTCCGGGCTACAAGATGGAGTTTGAAAACGCGGAGGTAATAGGGTCAGCCTACTGGTGGATGTCTACCGGTGAGTTTGGACGGACCTATATAGCTACTGCCCCGGCCAGCGGCACGGTGACGATAACCACCGTGAAGATGGCGGAGGGTGAGGAGACGTGCCGCATGGTCCCGGTGGAGTACGACGACCCGGACGGGAAAGTGCATCCGGACGATAAACAGTATTCACTCTATTTTTTCTATGCGCCTGAACTCGATGAAAGCAGCACCCCGAACTTCTTTTCAGTAGCGGAGGGGTATGAGCTGTCGGTCACAGGCGGCACGGCGACCCGAGCCAGCGACCAGAGCTGGGCCCCGGAAGGCTATGTTGAGTACTATGTGACTGTGGACGCCAGCGCGGAGAAGGTGGTCGTCTCTGTCCGGGCCAAGACGCCCGCTACCCCCGAACCGACCGATACGCCGGAACCCGAACCGGAGGTGACCCCGGAACCCTCTCCGGAGATGACGCCCACCCCGGTGCCCTCCCCGGAAGTGACCCCGGAGCCCAGCCCCGAGCCCACGCCGGAGCCTGTGACCCCCGACGCCCCCGCCTCCGGGGACGGCTGGAGCCAGAACGGGAACGGCGACTGGTTCTTCTTTGAGGACGGCCAGAGCGTGACCGGCCGCTGGGTGCTGGACGGCGGCCAGTGGTATTACCCCGACACGACTGGCAAGGTCCTGGTGGGCCTCCAGACGATAGAGGGGGACGGGACCTATTACTTCAACCCCGTCCACGATGGCACCTACGGCGCGGCCCTGTCCGGCTGGCGGGAGGTGAACGGCTCCTGGTACTACTTCAATGAGAAGCATGACGGCACCTACGGCAAGATGGCGACCGGCTGGATATACCAGGGCGGCGACTGGTACTACACCGACAGGACCACCGGCGCCATGGATACCGGTTGGCTGGATGTGGGCGGCCAGACCTTCTATATGGAGCCCACGGGGAAGGACGCCGGTGTCCTCCAGTCCGGCTGGCAGAAGGTGGAGGACAAGTGGTATTACTTCAATGAAAAGCACGACGGCTCCTTCGGCGCTATGGAGCGGGACAGCTGGGTCCACAGCGCCGCCTCCGGCCTGTGGTACTATGTGGACCAGGACGGCGTGATGCTCACGGGCTTGCAGGAGATAGACGGCGAGCTGTATTACCTCAACCCCGAGGACGGGGCGACCGTCGGGGCCGTGCTGGCGGGCTGGCATGAGATAGACGGCGTGTGGTATCACTTCAACGAAAAGCACAACGGGTCCTACGGGGCCTGCACCTGGCACGGCTGAGGCCGGACGGGAAAAATAGGGGCCGGAGGCGGTTTCCGCCTCCGGCTTTCCCATTATTTCGTCCGGAAGTATCCCCGGCACCAGGCGGCCACGGCTATGGCGCAGACGAAGCACACCGCCCCGCACAGGCAAAACGCCCCGTCCAGGGACACGTCCGCCGCCCGGCCCAGGACCAGGGTGCCCCCGGCGGACACGGCCTCGTCCAGCACCGCGTAGATGCTCAGCTGGGTGGCCCGGTCCGGGCTTGTCACCTGCCGGTTCCACACCTGGCTCATGAGGGGATTTATCAGGGCGCTGGAGCCCTCCATGAACAGGATGCACCCCACGGAGAGCGCCGCCCGGCGGGTGAGCGCCAGGGTGACGCAGGCCGCGCCTGTGAGCAGGAGCACCCACAGCGCCGCACGGAAGCGGCCCGCCCGGTCGGTGAACCGCTGGGAGAACGTCCCGGACAGGGACACCACCGAAACGGCGATGTACACCCAGCCCATGGCCCGGCCGGACATGCCGCAGCGCAGGTACTGGTTCTGGCTCAGCCAGGTGCACACCGTGCTCAGCACCACCCCGTACAGGGCCCAGCAGACCACCAGCACCAAAAACCGCCTCTGGCGCAATGTGGAGCCCAGCAGGCGGAAAAAAGCCCGCACCGGCTCCCGGCGCTCCCTCTCCGGCGGGCGGACCTCCTGAAGGCCCAGCGTCAGCGCCGCCGCCAGGGCGTAGGCGGCGAGGGTCGCCAGGGCGGCCAGGGCGTGATCATCGGCCATCCAGAGGGAGAAGGCCCCGGCGGAGAGAAGCAGCCCCGCCGTGGAGAAGGCGCCGCACCGGCCGAAGACCTTTTGGCTCTCGTCATCGCCGCAGGAGAGGTACAGGATGCTCTCGTCCACCCCGGACAGGGCGGCGACGGCGGCGCTGAGAAGGACCCGCTCCCAGAAAAAGTCCGTGAAGCTGTCCGCCCGCCAGAAGATGAGCTTTGAGAGGGCGAAGATGCCGCACCCGGCGATCATGGTCCTCCTGTAGCCGATGCGGTCGGCGACGATGCCCCAGGGCAGCTCCATGGCCAGGGAGAGGATGAAGGATATGCTCTCGATGAGGGCTATCTGCCCCAGGGAGAGGCCCCGTGCCTGCCGGTACAGGGAGGCCACGGGGGCGTAAAACACCATGCCCTGCAAAAGGGCGATGGCGTACATGATACGGATATTCCGTCTGTTTTTCATGATGATACCTCGTTGTCAAACAAAATGGCGGGTGCAAATGGGCATAAAGATACCACGGCAACAAGACAAGCCGCAGCTTGCCTTTCATCCGTGGTCCATTTTGTTTTTCTAGAATAGGCTCACCATGATATAAATCACCTGTGGGGCATTATACCCCGGCCGCGCGGCGCTGTCAAGAGCGGGGGGCCCGCGTAAAATATCCGCGCTCTCTCCGGGGGAGAGAACGCGGACTTTTCTTTGCAAGGTCAGGCCTTCTTCACCGGGACCCAGATCTCCGAGGTATAATCGGGGCTTTCCATGTCCCCGTCGGGGTAGGCCTCGATGTCCAGCTCATAGGTGGGCTCCCAGGCCGCGCCGGGGAAAAACTCCGTGATGATCCGGTGCCACAGCTCCTGCACCGCGCCGGGCATGGCGCCCTTGCAGGGGAACACCGCCCAGGTCCGGGCGGGTATCTCCCGTACCCGGAAGCCGCCGGGCGCCGCCAGCGCCGGGTCGCATACCGCCGCGATGGCGTAATCGAAGGTCTTGCTGTCCGTGGGCTCGTTGCCGTAGCAGACGCCGAAGAGGTTTGTCCGGTCCGGGGTGTTTGCCAAAAGCGTCTCCAGGGTGCCGTCCGCCTTGGCCCGTGTCCAGAAATCCGGGATGGTGTTGAGATTCTCGCCGTCCATGACGCTGTGCCGCTCTACCCTCTCCAGCAGGGTGAAAGCGGGCTTTTCCACGATCTTGTAGTCCATATACGTTCCGCCTTTCAGTGTGATGTGCACGGTGAGAGGGGCGAAGGACCGCAGGCGCGAGCCGTCCCGCCGGGCCTCCGAGGGCGTGACGCCGTGGAAGCGCTGAAAGGCGCGGGCAAAGCTCTCCGGGCTCTCGTAGCCGTATTTCAGGGCCGCGTCGATGACCCTGACGTCCCCGGCGGCCAGCTCCCTGCCGGCAAGGGTCAGCCGCCGGGCCCGGATGTACTCCCCCAGGCTCATGCCGCACAGGACGCCGAACAGCCGCTGGAAGTAGTACGCCGAGCAGGCCGCCTCCCGGGCGATGGCCCCATAGTCCAGCGCGTCGGTGAGGTGCGCCTCGATGTAGTCCAGCGCCCGCTGTATGCCCTGTATCCAGTCCATGACGCCGCCTCCCTCCGTGTCGGTCCATATCATAGCGGAAAAGGCCCGCCCGGTCCTGACATTCTGTGCCCGGCGGTGTCAGGTCCCGTCCGGCAGGGAGGCGATGAGGGCCTCGGCGCAGCGGAGCCCGTCGATGGCAGCGCTCATGATGCCCCCGGCCCAGCCCGCCCCCTCCCCGCAGGGATAGAGCCCCGCCAGGGCGGGGGATTGGAGCGCGTCGGTGCGCAGCATCCGCACCGGGCTGGAGGAGCGGGTCTCGGGGCCGGTCAGGACGCTGTCCGGCGCGGCAAAGCCCCGCAGCTTCTGCTCAAAGACGGGCAGAGCCCCGGCCAGGGTATCGGTGATGAGGGCGGGGAGGATATTATGTAAATCCACAGCTGTCACACCCGGCTCGTAGGAGGGCGTTACCCGCCCGAAACGGGAGGGGCCGCCCCGGAGAAAGCTCCCCACAGTCTGGGCCGGGGCCCGGTAGGCCCCTCCGGCGGCCTCGAAGGCCCGGCGCTCCAGCTCCCGCTGCCAGGCCACGCCCCCCAGCGGTCCGGGATAGGGGAAATCCGCCGGGTCAAGAGCGGCCAGCAGGGCGGCATTTGAGTTGTCATAATTTCTTCTATAGGGGCTGGCCCCGTTGGTGCAGACCATGCCGGGCTCGCTGGCGGCGGGGACCACCTCGCCTCCGGGGCACATGCAGAAGGTATAGCACCGGCGGCCGTTGGAGAGCTGGCACGCCAGGGCGTAGTCGGCGGGGGGCAGGGCGGGGTGCCCGGCGAAGGCGCCGTACTGGGCCCGGTCCATATCCGCCTGCAGGTGCTCGATGCGCACCCCCATGGCGAAGGGCTTGGGGGTCATAGGAATAAGTTTACATAACATTTCAAACGTGTCACGGGCGCTGTGGCCGCAGGCCAGAATGAGCCGGGAGCAGGGGATGCGCTGCCCCGCCGCCGTCACGGCGGCTGTCAGGCGGCCATGGGCGCTCTCCAGGCCCGTCAGGGCCGTGGAAAAGAGGACCTCGCCACCCAGGGAGAGGATGCGACGGCGGATATTGGCGCAGACCCCAGGAAGGAGGTCGGTGCCGATATGGGGCTTGGCGTCGATCTTTATGTCCGCCGGGGCCCCGGCATGCACCAGCTGGTCCAGTATCCAGGGGATGCGCCGGTCCTTCACGCCGGTGGAGAGCTTGCCGTCGGAGAAGGCCCCCGCGCCGCCCTCCCCGAACTGGATGTTGCTGTCCGGGTCCAGGACGCCCTCCCGGCGCAGACGGGCGACCTTTTCGGTCCGGGCGGCGGCGTTCTCCCCCCGCTCCAGGACCAGGGGCCGGAGCCCCGCCATGGCCAGGGCCAGGGCCGCGAACATCCCCGCCGGGCCGAAGCCCACCACCAGGGGCCGGTCTTCCGGCAGGACGGCCGGGACCGGAGGCGCGTAGCTGTCCGCCGGTACGGGGGCGGCGTCCCGGCACCGGGCCAGGGCCCCGGCCTCGTCCCGGACGGACAG
>CANRNA010000074.1 GCA_947631805.1 uncultured Oscillospiraceae bacterium
AAGGACTTCTATTACTACGGCTGCAAGCACCGCGCCATGGTGGGCGACCACAGGTGCGACTACAAAAAGCAGGTCCACGAGGAGCTGTTGGACGACGCCGTGGCGGAGGTCGTCGCCAAGCTGGTCAGCAACCCCAAATTCGCTGCCATGATGCAGCAGAAGATCAACATGAAGGTGGACACCTCCGCTATCGACCAGGAGATTGGGAACTATGAAAAACAGCTCCGGCAGCATTACGCCGCGAAATCCCGGCTGCTGGACGAGATCGACGCCATGGACCCTGACGACAAGCACTACTTGAGGCGAAAGTCAGACCTTGATGACCGGCTCTATCGGATGTATGATAGGATAGAATCCGTTGAATCCCAGCTGATCGAGGCCCGTGCCAAGAAGGCCGCCGTCGAAGCGGAGAAGATCACAGGCGACAACATCTACAAGGTGCTGATCTGCTTTGACAAGCTCTACAAGGCCATGAACGACGCCGAACGACGCCAGCTCGTGGAGGCGCTGATCTCAGAGGTACATATCTACGAGGAACGGCAGCCCAGCGGCCAATGGCTTAGGTCCATCAAGTTCCGGCTCCCGATCATCGAAGAGGACATGGAAATGAGTTTGGTAAACAATGAGCACATTGAGACGGTTGTTCAACTCAACCTGGAAAGACAGTAGCATAGCCGCGGACGCGGTCAGACCGGCGCGGGATACAGCGCCGTAATCTTTTGTCACTTTTGGAGAGGTATGAACAGGATGCTCAAACTCGGTATGCCCACCCTGCTCGAGACGAAGACCCTTGACCAGTGCGCGGCCCTCTGCGCCCGGCTGGGCCTGGACTTCGTGGAGCTGAACATGAATCTGCCCCAGTACCAGCCTGGGGCCATCGACGCGGGGCGCTTCAAGGCCCTGGCGGACAGGTACGGCATTTTTTACACCATTCATCTGGACGAAAACCTGAACGTCAGCGATTTTAACCCCTACATCGCCGAGGGATATCGGCGCACCGTCACGGAGACCATCCGGCTGGCAAAGGTTCTGGGCGTCCCCGTGCTGAACATGCACCTGTCCCGCGGCGTCCACTTCACCATGCCGGAGGGCAAGGTCTATCTCTTTGCCGCATACCGGGACCAATATCTGCGGACCATGGCCGATTTCCGGGACCAGTGCGAAAGGGCCGTGGGCAGCTCCGGCTTGACTATCTGCGTGGAGAACTGCGACGGCTTCACCGATTTCCAAAAGGAGGCCCTTGGCATCCTCCTGGGCTCCGCCGTGTTCGGCCTGACCTTCGACATCGGCCACGACCACTGCTGCGGCGGCATGGACGAGGGCTATATCCTCGCCCACAGAGACCGGCTGCGCCACTTCCACATACACGACGCCCTGGGCGGAAAGGCCCACCTCCCCCTGGGCGCCGGGGAAATAGACCTGCCCCGGTATCTCGCCATGGCCCAGGCGCAAAACTGCCGGGCCGTGCTGGAGACCAAGACCGTCGAGGGCCTGGCGCAGTCCGTCCGCTGGATAAAAAGCCGCCTGTAAAGGAATATAAGAATCGTCCCCCGACGGCGCGGAGCGCCTGCCGGGGGACGATTCTCTCACACATCGGCGGGAGAGTATTTTTCCAAATACCGCTCGTAACGGTCCATGAATCTCTCCCGGTCGCCGCGTATGGCCCGGATGGATTCGTGGACGTTCAGATTCCCCAGCGCCGCGTCGATGACGCACCCGGCGATGTTGGAGCAGTGGTCGCTGACACGCTCCAGGTCCGTGAGCAGGTCGTTCCACACGAACCCCGCCGCGATGGAGCACTTTTGCTGCTGCAGGCGCTGGATATGGCGGGTGCGGAAGGTCTCCTTGAGAAGGTCGATGACCTGCTCCAGGGGCTCCACCTGCTCCGCCGCCTCCAGGTCTCTGTCCAGAAAGGCCCGCCCGGCCAGGGCCGCTATCTCCTCCACCGCCCCGGTGATGAGCGCCATCTCCCCTCTGGCGCTGTCGGACAGGGCCAGCTCCTTCCGCTCCATCTCCTCCACGGACTGGATGATGTTCGCCGCGTGGTCCCCGATGCGCTCGAAGTCCCCGATGACCTTCAAAAGCTCCGCCGCCTCCCCGCTGTCCCGCTCGGTGATGCGCCCGGTGCTGAGCTTCACAAGATAGGTGCCCAGGATGTCCTCATAATGGTCAGTCCGGTCCTCCGCCTCCCGGACCCGGACCGCCAGGGCCGGGTCATAGCGCCGGAGGGCGGCCACGGCGTCTCCCAGGGCGCCCATGGCGCACCGGGCCATATCCGACGCTGCCTCATGGCACCGTTCCAGGGCGATGGGCGGCGTGGCCAGCAGCCGCTCATCCAGCTCGCTGGCCGTCTCCGGCTTTTTCCCGTCGGGGATAAGGCGGCACACCAGCTTTTCCAGAGAGCCGGACAGGGGCAGCATCAGCGCCGTGCACAGCACGTTGAACACCGAATGGGCCGCGGCGATGCCCAGAAGGGTAGCGCTCCGGTCCAGCACGGCCGGGGCGGCCGCGGCCTTCACAGCGCAGAACGCCCCCAGCCACACCGCCGCGCCGATGACATTGAAGCTCAGATGCACCATGGCGGCCCGTTTGGCGTTTTGATTGGCCCCCACGGCGGACAGCAGCGCCGTGACGCAGGTGCCGATGTTCTGGCCCATGATGATGGGGATGGCCGCGCCGTAGCTGACCTGGCCCGTCACCGCCAGGGCCTGCAAAATGCCCACCGAGGCGGAGCTGGACTGGATGACCGCCGTCAGCACCGCCCCCGCCAGCACCCCCAGCAGCGGGTTTTTGAACAGGAGAAACAGCCGCTGAAAGCCCGGCACGTCCCGCAGCCCGGCCACGGCCCCGCTCATGGTCTCCATGCCGTACATCAGCGTGGCGAAGCCCAGCAGTATCATGCCCGTGTCCTTTTTCCTGTCCCCCTTGCAGAACATGTACAGCACGATGCCCGCCAGGGCAAGCACCGGCGTGAAGGAGCTGGGCTTGAGCAGCCGCACCACCAAATTGCCCCCGTCGATGCCCGCCAGGGACAGTATCCAGGCCGTGACCGTGGTGCCGATATTGGCCCCCATGATGACGTGGATGGCCTGGCCCAGGGTCATGAGCCCGGAGTTGACGAAGCCCACCACCATCACCGTGGTGGCGGAGGAGCTCTGGATGACCGCCGTGATGCCCAGGCCCGTGAGAAGGCCCGCCGCCTTTTTTGTGGTCATCCTGCCCAGCAGGCTCCGCAGGCCGCTCCCCGCCCGGCGCTCCAGGGACTGGCCCATCACGTTCATCCCGAACAAAAACAGGCTCAGCCCGCCCAGCAAAGACAACAGATCGAAAATATCCATGCGTTCTCTCCTTTGCGTGATCTCTGCCTTTCATTGTACCGGGCCATTGTAAAGTCCGTCACCGTCCCTATGTAAAATCTATGTAAAACGCCCGCGCTCAATAATGCCGCCCGCCGCCGGGACAGGCGGCAGAGCCCGCGAGACGGCGGATTGGCTGGATGAAGGACGCAGGCGTCCCCGTCTATGACGAGGCCACCGGCTGGGGCCTCATCGCCGCTGTGCCGCCGTGGATATGTTCCCCCGCACCGCCCATGTGAAGACAGTTGTTCAACTTTCAAGGGGAGAAATCCAGTCAAAGAAGATTCGCGTTGACTTCTCTCTGGAGGATATGGATATGTCCGGTTTCCAGAAAGGCGCAACCTATGGGGAGATCAAGGCTTATGGGAAATACGGGCGGCGCTGGAGTAATACGGGATGATATAAATGAATAGACACACCGTGACTTTTGTTTAGCGAAAAGTCACGGTGTTTTATGTAGAATCAAAGGGTTGAAGCACGATAGCTTTCTCCCCTGCTTTCATGGCGTCAAGAAACTATCCCGGCATACTGAATTTTCTATTCTCCTTGACTTTTGCTTTTTATCTGCTATAATTAGAAACAGTTGTTGCGAAACGTAAGTTTCTGATTATAAGGAGGGAGCGACAATGCCACCAAAATGTAAATTTACCCAGGAAGAAATCATCAGAGCCGCACTGGATTTAGCACGGAAAGAAGGGTTCAATGCTCTCACAGCAAGAGGTCTTGGAGCAGAACTTGGATCATCGCCGAAACCTATTTTTACGATCTTTGAAAATATGGAGGCCGTTCAGGTCGAAGTAAAAAAAGCGGCAAAGGCCCTCTATGCCGAGTATATTCAAGTCGGCCTTCATCAAGAATTAGCCTTTAAGGGCGTGGGAACGCAGTATATCCTGTTTGCGATCAAGGAACCGAAACTGTTTCAATTACTTTTTATGTCTGAGCAGCCACAGAAGCCGTCTGTTGCGGGTATTCTCCCGGTCATAGATGAGAGCTATGATCAAATATTGCAGTCCGTTCAAAACGGATATGGACTTGGTGAGAAAGACGCAGAAAACCTTTACCGGCATTTGTGGATATACACGCACGGAATAGCAGTGCTTTGCGCAACAAATATGTGTTCCTTTACCGCCGGGGAAATCAGCGGCATGATGACCGAGGTTTGTCGGAGCTTGTTGAAAGAAATAAAGGGAGATAAAACAGCATGATTGCAGTATCAGACATTACAAAATCTTATGGAGCCGGTGAAAATAGAAATCTAGTACTGAAAGGGATCAGCTTACAAATTGCCGATAGAGATTTCACCGTAATTTTAGGTGCGTCGGGGTCAGGCAAATCCACTTTTCTGAATGTTATTTCGGGACTCGAACGCCCCGACAGCGGAAGCGTCGTATATGGAACAAATGACATCACAAAATTGTCGGATAGTGAATTAACGCAGTTCCGCAAGGACAATATCGGCTTTATCTTCCAACAGTATTATCTGCTCCCAAATATGACTGTAGAAAAGAATGTGCGAATGGGAGCTGACCTTGCGGGCAATCGGGAATATAGGGAAATTATAACCGCCGTAGGACTTGAAGATAAATCAAAGAAATATCCGAGTGAGCTTTCGGGCGGTGAGCAGCAAAGAGTTTCCGTTGCCCGTGCGCTTGCAAAAAAGCCCAAAGTGCTGTTTTTAGACGAGCCGACAGGCGCATTAGATGAACAGACCGGCCGACAGGTTCTTGACTATATCTGCAAGCTGCATAAGGAATACGGCTTTACCATTGTAATGGTGACACACAATCAGAATATCGCAGAAATGGCGAATACAGTTGTAAAAATGAACAGCGGGAAAATATCTGAAGTCTTTACCAATGAAAAGCAAAAGACCGCTTATGAGATTGGGTGGTAATGGTATGGTCGTAGGAATGAAAGATGCGCTCAAACTGATCGGCATATCCGTTATCGCTTGCTGCGCCGTTTTCGTATGCACGCTGTTTTTAGATTATAATATTGACATCGCAGCAATGAAAAATGAGATAACAACGGCAGGCGGCGTCACAATGTATAATGCAATCATTTCTACGGGAAAGGTCGTTGCAGCCGTTTCGGGTGGTTGTTTAGCCATAACATCGGTCATTATGCTCCTGTTCTATATCAAGAACTACATAGATATGCACGGCAAAGAACTCGGAATACTGAAAGCTCTCGGATATTCTAACTTCAAAATCGCAAAGCACTTTTGGGTGTTTGGATTAAGTGTTTTCGTCGGTTGCGCTTTGGGATATGCGCTGGCTTTTCTCTATCTGCCGAGTTTCTATGAATTGCAAAATGCCGAACACCTTTTTCCCGAAATCAAGGTGCAGTTTCACCCCTTTTTGGCATTTCTTTTGGTCGGTGTACCTGCAATGAGCTTTGCAGCTTTAGCAGTTATATATGCCTGTTTTAGGCTGAAACAACCCGTGTTTGATTTGCTGAAAGAAAAGCATGAGTATAAGGCAGAGATAAGCAAGAAGGAAACAAAGGATATACCTTTTCTGAAAGAACTAACGAGGAGTACGGTAAGAGGCAGAAAATCACTTGTGTTCTTTATCGCGTTTTCGGCGTTTTGTTTCTCGGATATGGTGCAGATGTCAATGTCCATGAAAGATCTTTCGAGCGAAGCAATGGCGATCATGATATTAACGATAGGCTTGATCCTCTCTTTTGTGACCTTATTTCTTTCGCTCTCAAGCGTAGTAAAAGGAAACATGAAAACCATTGCGATGATGAGAGTGTTCGGTTATAAACATAGTGATTACAGCAAGGCAATCCTCGGAGGGTACAGACCGTTTTCTTATATCGGATTTGTGATCGGTACGGTCTATCAGTATGCGTTGTTAAAAATCATGGTAACGATTGTATTTGCCGATGTCGGGAATGTCCCCGAATACAATTTCGATTTTAAGACGTGTGCGATCACATTAGTCCTATTTATCCTCGCCTATGAAATCACTATGTACGTCTACTCTCAGCGGAGCAAGAAACTGCCGATTAAAAGTATTATGTTGGAGTGAATATAACATGGAGTATTGAGTTCCGCTGAAATACGCACTCTACGCTCCGCAGGCCGCTCCCCGCCCGGCGCTCCAGGGACTGGCCCATCACGTTCATCCCGAACAAAAACAGGCTCAGCCCGCCCAGCAAAGACAACAGATCGAAAATATCCATGCGTTCTCTCCTTTGCGTTATCTCTGCCTTTCATTGTACCGGGACATTGTAAAGTCCGTCACCGTCCCCATGTAAAATCCATGTAAAACGCCCGCGCTCAATAATGGCGCCCGCGCCGGGACAGCCAGCGGGGCCCGCAGGACAGCGGCAAAAAGTCCGTACCCCCGAAAAGAGTACGGACAATTTTGTTTTGTTATCGTTCCCTCACGCCCGTTTCAGGGGGAAGCGGACAGTCATCTCCGTGCCCCGGCCCGGCTCGCTGACAAGGTCCACCTTCGCCCCGTGGACGAGGGCGGCGTGCTTGACGATGGAAAGGCCCAGGCCCGTCCCGGCTATCTTGCCGCAGCGGCTCTTCTCCCCCCGGTAAAACCGCTCGAATATGTGCTCCTGCTGGGCGGCGGGGATGCCCGCGCCGTCGTCCCGGACCCGCAGGAGCGCCCCTCCCTCCTCCGGCTCCGCCGTGACGGTCACGTGCCCGCCCGGATGGTTATACTTGATGCCGTTTTCACACAGATTGAACACGATGGAGTGCACCAGGGACGGGATGGCCTCCATCACCACGCTCTCCCCCTTCACCTCCACGGCCACGCCCGCCTTTTCCGCCTCCGCCGCCAGCTCGCCCGCGGCAGAGACGGCGGCCGCGTACAGGTCCGTCTGCTCGAAGCCCATATCCTTCGCCCCCTCGTCCAGATGGGACAGGCTTATGATGTCCTCCACCAGCTTCACCAGAAGCTGCGCCTCGTCGTATATCTTTCCCGCGAAGGGGCGGATGTCCTCCTGGCGGGCCACGCCGTTTTCCATGAGCTCCGCGTAGCCGGATATGACGTGCAGAGGGGTCTTCAGCTCGTGGGAGACGTTGGCGGTGAACTCCCGGCGCATGGCCTCCGCCTCGGCCTTCTCCGTCTCGTCCAGCAGCAGCATGGCCACGCCGGATATCTCCCCGCCGCTGGTCACCGGGCTGGCGCTCAGCCGGTAAAGCCGCTCATGCAGGCGGATATATCTCTCCGCCGCCTCCCCTTGCCCGGCCCGTGCCAAGGCGTCCTGGACGTCCAGGTCCCGGCACAGCGTCAGGATATCCTCCCCCACGGCGGGCCCCTTCACGTCCAAAAGCTCCGCCGCCGCCTGGTTGATGCTGATGATCCTCCCCTTCGTCCCCAGCAGGACGATGCCCTCCCGCATGCTGCCGGTGACGGCGTCAAACTCGTCCCGCCGCTGGCTTATCTCCGCGCTCTGTGCCCGGAGCTGTCGCTGCTGGGCGTCCAGGCGGCGCAGCAGGGGCGCTATCTCCTCGTAGCCCTCGTTTTCCAAGGGCGCGTCCAAATCTATGCCGTTCAATGGCTCCACGATGCGCCTGGAAAGCCTCCGTGCCAGGGCCACCGACAGCACCAGGGCGATGACGATCACCGCCGCGATGCCCTGTCCCACCCCCAGCAGCATGGTCAGGATGGAGCTCTGGGCGATGGCCAGGCGCAGCACCGTCCCGTCCTCCAGCCGCTGGGCGGCGTAGAGCATCCGCTCCGTCAGGGTGGCGCTCAGCCGCTGGCTCTGGCCGAAGCCGCTCTCCAGGGCCTGGCGCACCTCCTCCCGCTCCAGGTGGTTTTCCATGGC
>CANRNA010000075.1 GCA_947631805.1 uncultured Oscillospiraceae bacterium
TCATCGGCTACGCCCCCTGCGAGATGCACTCCATCAAGGGCGGCATGACCAACTGCCAGGCCGAGATGAAGAAGGCTGTGGACTGCGGCTACTGGAACCTGTTCCGGTTCAACCCCGCCCTGGCCGCGGAGGGCAAGAACCCCTTCACCGTGGACTCCAAGGCGCCCACCACCTCTTACCGCGACTTCATCATGAACGAGGCCCGGTATTCCGCCCTGACCCTCAACTTCCCCGAGCGTGCGGAGAAGCTGTTCGCCGAGGCGGAGGCCAAGAGCAAGGAGCGCTACGCCAATCTGGAGGCGCAGAAAGAGCTGTTTGCCCAGGAGGTCTCCCGCTGATACCCAAGCATAATACCCCCTTCCGCCCCCGGCCTTCCGCCGGGGGCGGTTTTTCCGTTCCGGGCTTGACATTCCGCGCCGGGAAAGGCATAATTGAGGGGAAACAGGCAAGGAAAACACGCTTTTTGGAAAAAGGAGGCTCGTCATGGAACAGGAACAGAAGGACATGACCCCGGAGGAACAGCCCGTCGCAAAGAAAAAGCACACGGGCGTCATCGTGCTGGCCGTGCTGGTGCTCATCGCCGCCGTGGCGGCGGTGGCGGTGAAGGTGATCGTTCCCAACAGCCGCTATGCCGCCGCGGAAAAGCTGATGGCGGAGGGGGACTATGAGGCCGCGGCCGCCGCTTTTGAGGCCCTGGGGGACCACAAGGACAGCCCCGCCCGGGCGGAGGAGGCCAGAGAGGCCAAGACAGAGGAGGACAACGCGGCTGCCTATGAGGCTGCTGCGGCGCTCATGGACGGAGAGGACTTTGAAGGGGCCCTGGCCGCCTTCGAGACCCTGGGGGATTACAGCGACAGCGCCGACCAGGCGGAGGCGGCCCGGCAGAGGATAGCCGAGCGCACCGAGGCGGCCTATCAGGCGGCGGCGGCGCTGCTGGCCGCCGGGCAGTACGACGAGGCCATCGAGGCCTTTGATGCCCTGGGGGATTACGGCGACAGCGCCCAGCTTGCCCAGCAGGCCAGAGAGGATAAGGAGGAAGAGGAGAACGCCGCGGCCTACCAGGAGGCGGTGGAGCTCTTCGCCGCCGGTGACTACGCAGCGGCGGCCGAGGCGTTCCAGGCCCTGGAGGGCTATGCCGACAGCGCCCAGCGGGTGCCCATGGCCCTGTATTCCGCGGCGGGCGCCCTGGAGAGCGAGGGGAAGACGGAGGCGGCCGCCATGGGCTATTACGCCCTGGGGGATTACGCCGACGCCCATGAGCGGGCCATGAAGCTGTGGGCCCGGACCCCGGCCCAGACCGTGGATGTGCTGGACGGCATGGCCGCCGCCGTGCTGGCGGACGGCGAGAGAGCGGAGAGCCTGGGCGGAGACGACGGAGCGGACTTCACCAATGAGATAAGCCCCATCCGGGCCGTGGCATTGGGGAACGGCTGGATGGCCTGTCTGGCGGACAACGGCACCGTCCAGGTGGCGGGCGACGGCGGACATCTGGACGTGGCCCGGTGGGCGGATATCAAGGCCATAGCCGCCGCCGAGTACCTGCTGGGACTGAAATATGACGGCACTGTCCTGACGGCGGGCCAGCCCGCGCCGGAGGAGCCCGCCCCTGACGTGAGCGATTGGACGGACATCGTGGCCGTGGCGGCGGACGCCGCCTACGCCCTGGGGCTCAAAGCGGACGGCACGGTGGTGACGGCCGGAGCGGGCGCCCCGGATGTGAGCGGCTGGTCGGATGTGACCGCCATCGCGGCGGGCGGGGACTATGTTCTGGGCCTGACCGCCGACGGCACGGTCCTGGCCGTGAGCGCATCGCCGGAAAAGGCGGCTCCCGATGTGAGCCAGTGGGCGGATATCACGGCGGTGGCCGCCGGGGACGGCTTTGCCCTGGGCCTGAAGGCGGACGGGACCGTGGTGACGGCAGGAGAGTCTGCCCCGGACGTGAGCGATTGGACGGATGTGGCCGCCGTGGCGGCGGGCGGCTTCGCCCTGGGGGTGAAGACCGACGGCACGGTGCTGACCGCCGGGGAGGAGGCCCCGGACCTCTCCGCATGGACGGACGTTGTATTGAACTGACAGCTTTATGGATGACGGTTTCCCCGCCCAACGGCGGGGGAACCAAAAAACTGTTGACAAACGGGGGAAAAAATGTATAATAATTAGGCTTGACCTTTCAAGGCCAGGCCAATTTCCTTGCTCCCGGGGACCATATCGGGGGCCATTAGACCAGAAGGAGGTGCTCAGATGGCAAAAACAAGCGAAAAGTACGAAGTGATGTACATCATCAACCCCAACCTGGAGGAAGAGGAGCGCACCGCTATCGTGGAGAAGTTCAAGGCGCTTGTGGAGCAGCACGGCACTGTCGATGAGATGGAGGTCAAGGACAAGCAGAAGCTTGCCTACGAGATCAACTACATCGGCGAGGGCTACTATGTGCTGGTGAAATTCACAAGCGATCCCGCTTTCCCCGCGGAGCTGGATCGTGTGCTCGGCATCACCGACGGCGTCATGCGCAGTCTCATTACCCTGCGCGTGGACTGACGGAGGGGAAGCATGCTCAACCACATCACCATCATGGGCCGCCTGACCCGTGACCCGGAGCTGCGGTACACCCAGTCGAACACGCCAGTGGCGTCGTTCTCCCTGGCGGTGGACCGGGATTTCAGCTCCCGGGAGACCGGTGAACGCCAGACCGATTTCATCGACTGCGTGGCCTGGCGCAGCACCGCGGAATTCGTATCCAAGTATTTTCAAAAGGGCAGTATGGCCGTCGTTTCCGGACGGCTGCAGATCCGGGACTGGACCGACCGGGACAACAACAAGCGCCGCAGCGCGGAGGTAGTGGTGGATAACGTCTACTTCGGCGACAGCAAGCGCACCCGGGAGGATGGACAGCGGCCCGCCGGACCCGCGCCCAGAACAGCTTCCGCCGGTTACGGCTCCAGCTATGGAGACGCGCCCGCCGGGGGCAGCGCTTTCGCCGAGCTGGATGACGGCGACGGCGAATTACCGTTTTGATAAAGGAGGATAGATCATGCCTTTCGATAAAGCGACTGACAACAACACCAATCGGGCCAAGCCCCGTAAGCGCAGAAAGGTCTGCCAGTTCTGCGTGGACAAGATGACCCATGTGGATTATAAGGACACCGCCCGCCTGCGCAAGTACCTGTCCGAGCGCGGCAAGATACTTCCCCGCCGCACCACCGGCACCTGCGCCCAGCATCAGCGCCAGCTGACCGAGGCCATCAAGCGTGCCCGGCAGATCGCTCTGTTGCCGTACGTGGCCGATTGACGTCGAAATGCCCTTGAAGATGATGGCGAGCCCCAAGCGGCTCGCCATTCATCGGTCAAGGGCATTTCTCCTCTTCCCCACGGGACCCACTTCGTTGGGCTCCCGTGGGGGCCCCGCGTCGGAGCGCGCTCCATAGGTCAGGACCCGGCACCCGTGCCAGGTCCTGAGTATTTCGCGGCTCCTCCTTTCCCCACGCGATTCGCTTCGCTGGATTCGCGTGGGGGCCCCGAATCAACATAGTTGCCTCGCGGAGCGGGGCGGTTTGAATTGGGGGGCAGAGATGTCCGCCCTTGCGGTTTTATAGGGGAGGGGGTTAATGACCGAGCGGGGCGATGATTCGGTGTTTATGGAGATGAATAAAGGGTGGAATTGAGAGCGGTCACCGAGGACAATTTTCAGCAATGCCTGCGCTTGCACGCAAGCGTGCAGGACAGCAGCTTTGTGGATACCGTTGCATATTCTTTGGCGGAGGCTTGGGTCTATTATCAGGACACAAGACCATTTGCCATATATGACGACGGCGTGATGATAGGGTTCGTTTCCATGTATGTCGAGGGAAACCATCAAATCATCAATTTCCTGATCGATGACGCGTTTCAAAGGAAGGGATTGGGAACAAAGGCGGCAAAGCTCTGTGTGGATTACCTGCAAAATGAATTCGCAGCACGCAGAGTTTCCGCTCCTGTAAAGCTGGAACATACTGCCGCTCAGGGGTTTTGGAAAAGACAGGGCTTTTGCCTTTCCGATACGATAGAAGACGGATATGTTTTTATGAGAAAAACGCTGGCTTAATGCGAATAACTTCCCGAGCGTCGGGCAAACGAACCGGGCGGGAGCATCGCTCAAGATGCTCCCGCCCGGACTGTTTTGCGGTTTTTCTCAGCCGTACATGTACATATACATCACCCCGTAGGCGTTGAAGGCCACGGCCAGGCCGCCCAGAGCAAGCTCCCAGTTGGCAGGGCCGGGCTTTCCCCGGTCGGCCAGGTACATATACGCGAAGGGTATCAGGTCGCAGGTGTACCGGGCGCCGAACTGCCAGGCGCCCAGGGTCCGGTGCATACAGGTGAGCAGCAGCACCAGCGCGATGCCCGCCCCCAGGAGCACGCCCTCCGCCGTCACGTCCTTTTTCACGGCCCGGAGGACGCACCGGACGGCCCAGATGATAAACAGGGGGTTGGCGATATAGAACATGAAGCCCTGGTAGATGGGGAAGGACAGCAGGCCGTCCTGGAACCGGACGGGCTCAAGAAACATTTGCTTCACGTTGGGCCAGATGTAGCTCCAGTGGAACTGGCCGTGCTCGGCCCGGACGAATTCGGGCAGATAGTTGTGGCCAAATTCCAGGGGGTTACCGAAGCGGGCGTAGTTATAGGCCATGTAGCACGCGCCGATGAGCACCGGGCCGATGAGGCACCGCCACTGGGCCAGGCAGCTCTTGCAAAAGCCCCCGTGTCCCTCCCGCTCGTTCCAGGCGAACAGCAGGGCGAACACCGGCAGGAACACGGCGCTGAGCGGGCGGCAGCCCACGGCCAGGGCCAGGAAGGTGGTGGACAGGGCCTTCCGCCCCCGGAGGGCGCACAGCACCGCCCCCAGGCACATCACCATGTTCAGGGCCTGGGCCTGGAACCACACGCCCCCGTTGGTGGTCATCCAGAACATATTGCAGCCCCACACGCACACCAGGGCCCAGAAGGCGCTGGCCAGGGGGCTCCGGCCCCGGCAGAGCATGATCTGAAAGGCCAGGGCGGCGCTTATCAGCCCGTAGACGGCCATGAGCACGTTGTTGGGGGTGTCCAGGCCGAACAGCAGCACCAGGGGGATGAGGACCACCGACGGCAGCGGGGGAAAGGACACATAGTACCTGCCGTTGTAGATGGCCAGCTCCAGCCACTGGTATTGCTCCCCGCCCTCCAGATACGTCCGGCCGTGGAGCCAGTTCCAGGTCTGCAGGGTATAGCTGTCCCAGTACTGGTGCTCCCAGAAGGAGCCCCGCATCAGGTCGCTGAGCAGAAAATACCCCGCCGCCATCACGACCAGCAGGGCCAGAAGGGTCCGCTGGGCGTCGGGTAAGCGCTTTTGCAGCTTTTTGATTTGCATCGTCGTGCCTCCGGGGACAAGTCGTTCACATCACCTGTCCACCGGACAGGTAGACGAAAAGCAGCGCGGTCTGGACCAGGGCGCAGCCCCCCGCCAGAAGGGGCCCCGCGGCGGGCCGGGTCCGGCAGGCCAGGGCCAGAGCGGCGAACAGGGGGAAGGCGCAGGCCATATAGCGCCCGCAGCTGAGAGGCCAGCTCAGGGAGTAGTTCAGCAGCACACAGGCCAGCAGATAGGCCGTCCAGGCCAGGGGCATCCGCCTTAGAGCATAGCCCAGGGCCGCCAGACTGGCCCCGAAGACGACCAGGTCCGGCCCCCAGATGGTGAACATCAGCTTTTGGCCCCAGCGGCTGGAGAAGTTGTTCCAGATGGTGGTCAGGCAGGCGGGCAGGGGGGCGAAGCCCTGGCTCCAGATCTCCCGCTCGTATTTTATGAACTGAAAGGGGTCCCCATCCACCCGCCAGTTCACCCACAGATATATGGCCGGGCCCGCCAGGGCGATGGCCAGGGGCAGGAGCTTGCGCCATGCGTCGTGCCACAGGCCCCGCCAGTCCCGGGCGCGGAGCTTTTCCACGGGCTTTTCCGCCGCGCAGTATTCCGCCAGTCCTGCCAGGGTGAGGAACACCCCCTGCATCCTGGTGAGCGCCGCCAGGGCGTTGAGCACCCCCGCCATCACCCAGCGGTGGCGGCGGATACAGTAAAACGCCGCGGCGCTGGTGAGCAAAAACAGGCTCTCGCTGTAGATACCGGCGAAGAAAAAGGCGAAGGGATAGGCGGCCAGCAGGGTCAGGGCCAGCGTGGCCGTATGCCAGCCGAAGTCCTCCGTCACCAGCCGGGCCACCACCCAGCAGGAGCAGACGAAGCATATCGACGACAGCACGTGGCCGCACAGGTTCCAGTCTTGGAGCACCAGATGGAGCGGACGCATCAGCCAGGGATACAGGGGAAAGAACACCAGGGTGGTGTGCATGCCGTCCACCTCATAGCCCCCATAGCCCACCTGGGCGATGCGCAGGAAGTTGTTGGCGTCCCACTGCTGCCACATACTCCGCAGCAGGGCACGGGTGACGCTGTCGTTTCGCAGAGCGCAGAGCATCACCCCCAGGCCGTAATAGGCCAGCAGCGCCCACAGGCCCCAGAGGGCCGCCTTGAGCCCCATGGAGGCGGTGAAGGTCTCACCGGCGCAGGGGGCGGGCAGGGCGAGGGAGACCCGGCGCCCGGCCAGGGACAGCTCGTCCACGCCCAAGCACCGCAGTGCCAGGACGAGGCATATCAGGGCGATGAACAGTACTGCCAGCAGCAGTACGGCGTTGAGAAGCATGCAGGGTCCTTTCCCGGCCAGTGGCCGTCAGGGCTGGGAGATCTGGTCGATGACCTCCGGCGGTGTGGGGAGCGCGTTGGCGTCATCCCAGGGGATGGGAGCGGGCGTTGCCGCCGGGGGAGGAGAGGAGGGCGCTGTGCCCGGCGGAGTAGGGGCGGGGGCCGTCTCCATGGGGACAGGCGACGGTGTGGCCGCCGGAGGGGGCGTGGAGGGGACTGTGTCCGGCGGTGTGGGGGCGGGTGTCCCGTCCACAGAGATGGGCGGGGATGCTGCCTCCGGCGGTGTGGGCATAGGCGCGCCCGCGCCCTCCGGCGTGGGATAGACGACCCTGTCCGGCAGCCCGGCGGGGGGCGTGCCCCGGTCGGGGAGGGGGATGGACGTGGGGGTGGGCGACGGGGCCGCGGCGATGGCCGGGGCCTGATAGACCGCCTCCACCCAGGGTGTGGGGGCCGCTGTGACGACGGGCGAAGCGGTGGGCGTTGGCGCCGCCATGGTCAGGGCCGGGAGGGCCGTGGGCGTGGGAGAGACGAACGGGGGCGACTGGGTGACGGCGGGCTGAGGAGAGAGGTCCGCGGTGTCGGCCTCCGCCGCCGTGGCGAACACCGTCACGGAGCACAGCACCAGCCCCGCCGCCGCCAGCAGGCTCGCGGCCCCCTTCCGGTGAAAGCGCATCACCTGGGCGATGCGCTCGCGCACCGCCTTGGCCCCGAAGCCGGACAGCAGCGGGCCGATGGTCCGGCGCTCCTCCAGGGCGATGAGGGTCATGGCATACTCCGCCCGGCCGCCGCTCAGCCGCCGGAGCACCGCCTCGTCGCAGGCAAGCTCGATGTCCCGGCTGGCGAGAACGTACATGCACCACACCAGGGGGTTGAACCAGTGCAGGCACAGGGCCAGGGAGAGAAGGTATTTGAAGGGGATGTGCAGCCGCTGGATGTGGACCAGCTCATGGGTGAGGATGCAGACCAGCTTCCGCCGATCGCGTCGGTCCATGTCACGGGGCAGCAGGATGACAGGCCTGAACACCCCGTAGGTCAGGGGCGTGGAAAGGCCCTGGCACACCCGGACCCGGACCGCCCGCCGCAGCCCGAAGGCGCGGACGACGGCGTCCACCGCCGGGTCTGCCAGCGGCAGCGCCTCCCGGTAACGGCCCATGCACCGGATGTGGCTGCCCAGCAGCGCGGCGGCGCACAGGGCCGCCCCCGTGAGCCACAGGACCGTCCCCCAGGGAAAGACGCTGGCCGGGCGAGGGATGGCCTGCTCCACCGTGGTCAGCACCGCCGCGGCGGTCTGGGCAGCCGGGGCCGCCACCGGAACGGGCACCGACAGGGGCGTCACAAGCCGTATGGCCGCCACCAGCCACAGGGCCGTGAA
>CANRNA010000076.1 GCA_947631805.1 uncultured Oscillospiraceae bacterium
CGCTCATGACCACCGTCTCCGTCGCCATACCCTGCTACCGCTCCGCCAGGACCATCGGCCCGGTGGTGGAGGAGGTGCGCGCCGTCATCTCCGCCCGGCCTGGCTACGATTATCAGATCATCCTGGTGAACGACTCCCCGGACGACGACACCTTCGACGCCATCGACCGGCTGTGCCGGGAGGATGAGAAGATCGTGGGGGTGGACCTGTCCCGGAACTTCGGCCAGTCCACGGCCAAAATGGCCGCCATCCCCTTTGTGACGGGGGACGTGCTGGTGTACATGGACGACGACGGCCAGCACCCGGCGGACCAGATATTCCGTCTGGTGGACAAGGTGCTGACCGAGGGCTACGACGTGGTGTACGCCAGATTCGACCACAAAAAGCACAGCTTTTTCAAGCGGGTCACCAGCTGGATGAACACCCGGATGCTGGAGCTCAACGGCTCCCAGCCCAAGGGCATCACCATCTCCAGCTACTACGCCATCAGCCGCATCGCCGTGGACGCCCTGAAAAAGTACAAAAGCCCCTTCCCCTCCATGGGCGGGTATCTGTCCCACGTGGCCCAGCGCTACGCCAATGTGGACATGCCCCATCGGGACCGGCTGGCGGGCCATTCCAATTACACCCTGGGCAAGATGGTCAAGCTCTGGCTCACCGGCTTCACCAACTTCTCCACCGTGCCCCTGCGCATAGCCGCCCTGATCGGGGTGCTGTGCGCCGGGCTCGGCTTCGTCACCGCCATCATCGTGATCATACGCAAGCTGCTGGACCCCTCCATCGCCGCCGGATTCACCACCTCCATCGCAACGCAGCTCTTCATCGGCGGGGTGATCATGATGATACTGGGCCTGTGCGGGGAGTACATCGGCCGCATCTATATGACCGTCAGCAACATGCCCCAGTACGAGATACGCCGGACGGTGAACGCGCCCGGGACCGAGGAGGAAAAAGACCATGGGAAGTAAGCTGCGCCCCCTGTATGACAAGCTCTATATCGGCGTGGAGACGTTCCTTCTGGCCCGTGACGCCCGGCGGGACGCCAAGCGGGACGTGAAGCACCTGCCCCCCAACCCCCAGGTGGACGAGCAGTACGACAGCCTCATCCGCTCCTACTGGCGGCAGTTCAAGGTGTCCGTGCCCAAAAAATACTGGTTCCACCTGCTGGCCAACGCCAACCGGCCCTTCAGCCCCAAGTATATCCCGGACGATCTGTGGTTCGGCCGCATCATCCCCCATTACAACAACCTTATCTTCGCCAAGGCCCTTCAGGATAAGTGCATGTACAGCGTGCTGTTTTCCGGCGTGCCCCAGCCGGTGACGGTGGTGAAGAACATCGCCGGGGTGTTTTACGACGGGGACATGGGCCTTCTGACGCGGCAGGAGGCCGTCGCGCGCTGCCACGGGACGGGCCGCATCCTGGCCAAGCCCTCCGTGAGCACCGGCATGGGCAACAACATCCGCTTTTACGACCGGGAAACCCTCACCGACGGGGATATCGAGGGCATCTTCCGCCAGTACAGGGAAAATTTCATCATCCAGGAAAAGCTGGTCCAGCACCCGGACCTGGCCCGGCTCAACCCCTCCTCCCTGAACACCATCCGGGTGCTCACCTTCCTCCACGGCGACCGGGTCCACGTGCTCACCGCCGTGCTGCGGGTGGGCGGCCCCGCCAGCGAGGTGGACAACACCTCCCAGGGCGGCTACGCCGTCACCATCCGGCCCGACGGGTCCCTGGCCCCTCTGGGCCAGAACAAAAAGTGGGAGTACGCCGAGGCGCTGGCAAACGGCGTCCGCTTCCAGGACGTGACCATCCCCTCCTATGACCGGGTCATCCAGACCGTCACCGCCCTCGCCGCCCGCTTCGGCCAGTTCAGGATCATCGGCTGGGACATGGCCGTGGCCCAGGACGGGGAGCCCACCCTGGTGGAGTACAACATCATCCCCATGCACGGGTGCCATTGCAGCGCGCCGGTGTTCGGGGACATGACCGACCAGGTCCTGGAAGAGGTCTTCGGAAGGAGGAACGCCCCTTGACGCCCCTGCAATATTTCAAGCGGTTTCTGCGCTCCCTGCCGGAGCTGGCGGAGCAGTCCGGCTTTTCCCGGCTCCACCTGCTTTTCTCCTACGCGGTGTGCTTCATCTTCCACGGCGCCAACTCCGAGGAGTTCAGCGCCCTGCACCTGTATGAGTATAGCTATACCCGGTGCGCCCAGTTCCTGCTCATCCGGGAGACCCAGAAGCGCAGCGACCAGCTGAACGCCGGGGCCACGAAGGACGACACCGACCGTTTTGACGACAAGCGCCGCTTCAACGAGACCTTCCGGGAGCACATCCGCCGGGACTGGCTGTATCTGCCCGACAGCACCCCGGACCAGGTCCGTGCCTTTCTGGCCCGGAACAGCCATTTTCTCGTGAAGGACAACCTGGGCACCCAGGGCAAGAGCATCTTCCAGTACGACGCCGGGGACGTGGACCCGGACACCTTTCTCCGGGAATACGGCGGCAAGCCCTTCCTGCTGGAGGCGTTCATCGCCCAGCACCCGTCCGTCACCGCCCTGAACCCCTCCACGGTGAACACCGTGCGCATCCAGACCTTCCGCCGGGGGGACCGCGTCCTGCTGGCGGGGGGCTGCATCCGCTGCGGCGGGGCGGGGGCCTTTGTGGACAACTTCCACCAGGGCGGCGTGGCCTATCCCCTGGACATGGACACCGGCCGGGTCACCGGCCAGGGCCGCCAGCTCACCGGCAGGTGCTATCTGCGCCACCCCTCCACCGGCCAGTACATGCCCGGCTTCCAGGTGCCCTTCTGGGAGGACGTGACGGCCATGGTGAAAAAGGCCGCCGTCACTGTGCCCCACATCGGCTATGTGGGCTGGGACGTGGCCATCACCCCGGAGGGACCGGAGCTGGTGGAGGGCAACATCAACTATCCCGACCCCATCGTGGTACAGCTGGACGGCCGCGGCGTGCGGCGGCTGCTGGCCGATTTCGTGGACGGCTGAGGCGCGACCATGACCCGCACACAAAACTCCTTCTTCAACTTCATATCCAGCCTGGGCGCGTCCCTGCTCATGATCGTGCTGAACTTCATCACCAGGGCCGTGTTCATCCGGGTGCTGGACGTGAGCTATCAGGGCCTGGAGGGGCTGTTTTCCAACATCCTGTCGGTGCTGAGCCTGACGGAGCTGGGCTTCGGCTCGGCCATCGCCTTCAAGCTCTACAAGCCCATCGAGGAGGACGACCGGCCCAGGCTGCTGGTGCTGATGAAGCTCTACCGGCAGGTGTACTTCGTCATCGGCTGCGTCATCGCCCTGCTGGGGCTGGCGCTGATACCCTTCCTGCCCCGGCTGGTGAAAGATTACGGCCGCCTGGCGGAGCTGGGGCTGAACGGGGGGCTCATCTTTCTCATCTACCTGTTCAACAGCGTCTCCTCCTACTGGTTCTTCGCCTACAAGAACGCCTTTGTCACCGCCACCCAGAAGAGCTATATCCTCACGGTCTCCGGCTATGTCATCTCCGTGGCAAACAGCGTCACACAGATATGCGTGCTGGTGTTCACCCGTAACTTTGTGCTGTATATCGCCGTGCAGGTGGTATTCACCATTTTGCGCAACATCCTCTACGCGGTGATATGCGACAGGCGGCACCCCTATCTGAAGGAGAAGACCGCCGACCGGATATCCCGGGAGGAGCTGAAGGGCTTTTTCTCCGACTGCTCGGCCCTGTTTCTCTACCGCATCGCCAACGTGGCCCTGGACAGCTCCGACAACATCGTCCTGTCCACCATGCTGGGCCTGGAGGCCAACGGCCTGTATTACAGCTATCTGACCGTCAAGACCTCCATCCGCACCCTGCTCAACAGCTTTTTCGGCTCCCTGCAGGCGTCTCTGGGGAGTCTGTACACCACCGGCAACCTGGACTGGTCCCGGCTGATGTTCCGGGTGGTGAATCTGGCCACCGTGTGCCTTTACGGGGTGTTCTCCGTGGGCATCGCCGTGCTGCTGGACGAATTCGTCGCCATCGTGTGGGGGCCGGATATGGTGGTCACCGCCTGGACCGTGGGGGGAAAGACCGTGGCTACCCCCCTGGCCCTGTTCATCGGGATAGAGTTCTTCCTCACCGGCAAGGCCTATTTTCTCAGCACCTTCCGCTCCGCCATGGGGCTGTTCCGCCAGATGCGCTTCCGCCCGGTGGTGAACGTGACGGTGAATCTGGCCGTGTCTGTGCTGCTGGTGCCCCGGATGGGCATCGCCGGGTGCGTGGTGGGCACCATCGCGGCCTATCTCAGCTCCAATCTGCTGTTCGACCCGCCGCTGATATACAAAAAGGTGCTGGGGCTGCCTCTGCGCCGGTATTTCCTTCTGAACCTGGCCTACGACGCCGTCACCGCCGGGGCGCTGGCCCTGAGCTGGTGGCTGTGCTCGCTCATCCCCCTGGGGGGCTGGCTGGGCTTCATCGTCCACGGTTGCGTGTGCGTGGGCACGACCTGCGGCATATTCCTCCTGTGCTACTGCCGCACGGAGGAGCTGCGCTATATCCTCCGGGCCGGGAAGGACCTTCTGCCCCGCCGGGGCGGCGGCGCTGACGCGAAGGGGACATGACCATGACGCCGTATTTTTCCATCATCGTGCCGGTCTACAGGGCGGAGCCATACCTCCGCCAGTGCGTGGACAGTATCCTGGGCCAGACCTTTCCCGACTTTGAGCTCATTTTGGTGGACGACGGCTCCCCGGACGGGAGCCCCGCCCTCTGCGACGAATACGCCCGAAAGGACGGGCGCGTCGCCGCCCTCCACCAGCCCAACGCCGGGCCCACCGCCGCCCGGCGGAACGGCCTGGACCGGGCCCAGGGCGAATACGTCTGCTTCGTGGACTCCGACGACTGGGTGGTCCCTCATTGGCTGGAGACCGTCAAGGACCATATCGACGAAAACGGCGGCCCGGACATGGTCATCTTCGACTACGACCGGGACAGCGGCCAGCCGGAGCAGCCGGTGCTGGCGGCGGAGGGGTATTATGACCGCGCCCGTCTGGAGGCGGAGATATACCCCTGGATGCTCTGCGACGTCCGCAGACGGCCCTTCGGCACCCAGCTCTTCCCCGGCCACCTGTGCACCAAGGCCTTCCGGCGGGAGCTGGTGTGCGCCCACTTCATCGCCGACGAGCGCATCACGGTGTTCGAGGACGCGGCCATGCTGTACGAGTGCGTCTATCACGCCCGCTCTGTCTACATCTCCCGCCAGCGGCTGTATATCTACCGGCGGGTGGAGCAGTCCAACCTGTGCCACTACCGGCCCGACTATTTTCAGGAGCTGAAAATGGGCCTGGACTACATGACCGCCTCCATAGGCGGCATATCCCCGGTCCTGGACAGGCAGATCAGCGGCTTTTACGTCCGGAAGATCATCGTCGGCATCCTGCAAGCCTACGGCCAGCACAGCTCCGTTCGGGCCGCGGCCCGGGACCTGCGCCGGGGCCTGCGGGACACGGGGCTCATGGGGGGCATCTCCTCCCAGGGGCTTCCCGGCTTTATCCGGCTGTATGTGTGGATGCTGAAGTGCCGCCTCTTCCTCCCCGCCGCCCTCGTCACGGTGATGCGCATGGAGCCGGAGGAACAGCCCCACCGGCCCGGACAGTGACCCCAAGGAGGACCCATGGCAAGAGTATCGGTCATCATTCCCGTGTACAACGGGGAAGAATATCTCCCCCCCTGCCTGGACAGCATGGCCGCCCAGACCCTGGGGGACATGGAGGTCATCCTGGTGGACGACGGCTCCTCCGACGGCTCCGGGGCCCTGTGCGACGCCTATGCCGCCCGTGACGGGCGCTTCTCCGTCATCCATCAGCCCAACCGGGGGGTGGTGTCCGCCCTACTGGCGGGGCTGGCCGCCGCCGCCGGGACATACGTCGGCTTCGTGGACGCGGACGACTGGGTCGATGCGGACTATTTCGCCCACCTCTATGACCGGGCCCGGCAGACCGGGGCGGACGTGGTCCAGGCGGAGCGGATAGAGGAGCGGGCCCGGCCCGAGCCCCTCATCCAGCCGGAGACCCGGATATACGAGGGCGCAGAGGATATGGCCCGGCTGATGGAGATGTTTTTCACCCTGTTCCGCTTTGAAAACGCCCGCCGCCCCATCACCTACGCCCGGTGGGACAAGCTGTACCGCCGGGAGCTGATAGGGCCCAACCTGGGCCTGCTGGACGAGGGGCTGTATCTGTCCGAGGACGCGCTGTTCAACGCCGCCATGCTGCCGGACTGCAAGCGGGTGGCCGTGCTCAGCGGCACGCCCAAATACCATTACCGCATCCGCAG
Source organism: uncultured Oscillospiraceae bacterium (assembly GCA_947631805.1). Taxonomy (GTDB): domain Bacteria; phylum Bacillota; class Clostridia; order Oscillospirales; family Oscillospiraceae; genus CAJOIG01. The sequence goes on from CANRNA010000076.1 coordinate 6,319, forward strand.
CGGCTCCAACTCCCACCGCTTTGACCCCCGGGAGATGGAGCGCATCGCCCAGCTCCACGCCGACCTGGTCCGGGTGGCCGGGGCGAAGGGGGTGGACCCCGCCCTGCCGGAGCTGTACACCGGCTACGGGGCCTACTGCCGGATATACGCCGCCGCCGGGCTCCCCGGCGTGTCCGTGGCCCAGCGGACGGACTACGTGCGCACGCTTCTGGCCGCCGCCCCCGCCGGGACCCTGGCCCGCTACGCCGCCTACCGGGGCGGGCTGTTCATCCGGCTGTACTGCGCCATGCTGGAAAAGGGGCTTCTGCTGCCGTGCGTGCTGGCCGCGTCCCTCCACAGCCGCCTGGGGCAGGGCTCCAGCTTCCACTGAAAAAACTTCGCCGCCGATGGGCGGCGAAAATTTTTTTGAAAAGGGTATTGACAAACCGTTATAACTGTATATACTGTATATGAACAGTTAACTGCGAGGTCACGTCATGACGATCTTTATCGACAACAAGAGCGGCTCGCCCATCTATGAGCAGATATATGCCCAGCTGAAGGCCCAGATCATCAGCGGGGCTCTGGCCGAGGACGACCCGCTGCCCTCCATCCGCAGCCTGGCGAAGGACCTGCGCATCAGCGTCATCACCACCAAGCGGGCCTACGACGAGCTGGAGCGGGAGGGCTTCATCTACACCGTGGCAGGCAAGGGCTGCTTTGTCGCGGCGAAAAACACGGAGCTCCTCCGGGAGGAAAATCTCAAACGGGTGGAGGCCTGTCTGGGCGAGGCGGTCCGTCTGGCCGCCCAGTGCGGGCTCACCCGGGAAAACCTTCTGGAGATGCTGGACATTTTGGAGGAAGACATGCCATGAACGCCATTGAGATACACGGCCTGGAAAAGGCCTACGGAGACTTTCGCTTAGGGCCCCTGGACCTGGCCCTGCCCGCCGGGTGCATCATGGGCCTGGTAGGAGAGAACGGGGCGGGCAAGAGCACCACCATCCGGGCCCTGCTGGGGATCATTAGGCCGGAGGGCGGCACAGCCGCGGTGCTGGGCGCCCCCGCGGGGCCGGACATGCGCCAGGCCAAGCAGGACATCGGCGTGGTGCTGGACGAGGTGGGCTTCCCCGCCGGGCTGCGGGCGGGCCAGATAGCGAAGATCATGGCCGCAGCTTACAGGAACTGGGACCAGGCCCTTTTTGAAAAATACCTGCGGGACCTGGACATCCCCACGGACAAGAAATTCTCCGCCCTGAGCCGGGGCAACCGGATGAAGATGGGCATCGCCGCGGCCTTGAGCCACGACGCAAAGCTACTTATCCTGGACGAACCTACCGGCGGCCTGGACCCGGTGGTCCGGGACGAGGTGGTGGACCTGTTCTCCAACTTCACAAGGGACCCGGGCCATTCCATCCTCATAAGTTCCCACATCGTCAGCGACCTGGAAAAGCTGTGCGACTACATCGCCTTCCTCCACAAGGGAAAGCTGCTGCTGTGCGAGGAGAAGGACAGGCTTTTGGAGGAATACGGCCTTATCCAGTGCAACCAGGCGTTTTTGGACAGCCTCCCCGCCGGGGCGGCGCTGGGCACGCGGGTCACGCCCTATCACATCGAGGCGCTGGTGCGCCGGGACGCGGTGCCTGTTGGGACCGACATCCGGCCTGTGACCATCGAGGAGCTTTTCGTACTGCTGGTAAAGGAGGATATGCGATGAAAGCC
>CANRNA010000077.1 GCA_947631805.1 uncultured Oscillospiraceae bacterium
GTCACAGGCCGGGAAAAGCTCACCGGCGGGGCGGTATCCAGCGAGAACGACCACCGCATCGCCATGAGCGCCGCCGTAGCGTCCATCGCCTGCCAGCGCCCCGTCACCGTCCGGGGGGCCCAGGCCGTGAACAAATCCTATCCCGCCTTCTGGGACGATCTCGCCCTGCTGGGAGGCCGGGTCCTTTTGGAGGACGATATATGAGCAACAGCTTCGGCAGCCGCTACCGCTTCACCATCTTCGGCCAGTCCCACGCCCCTGCCATCGGCGTGACCATCGAGGGCCTGCCCTCGGGCTTTGCTCCGGACATGGAGGCTCTGGGCGCCTTTCTGGCCCGGCGGGCGCCGGGGCAGGGGGCCTATTCCACCACCCGGAAGGAGGCGGACAGGCCGGAATTCGTGGCCGGGCTGGTGGACGGCCACACCTGCGGCGCCCCGGTGACGGCTATCATCCGCAACACCAACGCCCGCTCCGGGGACTATGAGTCCCTCCGCCGGGTGCCCCGGCCCGGCCACGCGGACTACACCGCCTTTGTGAAGTACGGCCCCGGCCGGGACGTGGCCGGGGGCGGGCAGTTTTCCGGCCGCCTCACCGCGCCTCTGTGCGTGGCCGGGGGGCTGGCTCTCCAGCTCCTGGCCCGGGAGGGCGTCAGCGTGCGCGCGTCCATCCTCTCCATCGGGGGCCAGACCGAGCCGGAGGCCATCCGGACCGCTCTGGACCGGGCCAAGGCCGACGGGGACTCGGTGGGCGGCGTCATCCAGTGCCAGTGCACCGGCGTGGCGGCGGGGCTGGGCGAGCCCATGTTCGGCGGCATGGAAAACCGCATTGCCCAGGCGGTGTTCGCCATCCCCGCCGTCAAGGGCGTGGAGTTCGGCGCGGGCTTTGCCGCCGCCGCCCTCCGGGGCAGCGAGAACAACGACCCCTTCTACTTTGACGCCGACGGCGCCGTCCGCACCCGCGGCAACAACCACGGGGGCATTCTGGGCGGCATCACCAGCGGCATGCCCATCGTCTTCCGGGCGGCCTTCAAGCCCACCCCCTCCATCGCCCTGGAGCAGGACAGCGTGGACCTGGTGAGCCGGGAGAACGTGAAGCTGTCCGTGGGGGGACGCCACGACCCCTGCATCGTGCTGCGGGCGGTCCCCTGCGTGGAGGCGGCGGCCGCCGTGGCCATCTATGACGCATTATTGGAAAGCAGGTGCTGACAAAATGGACCTTCATCAACTTCGCGTCCAGATAGACGCCATCGACCGGGACCTGGTGTCCCTTCTGGAGCGGCGGATGGACGTGGCCGCGGCCATCGCCCGCTATAAGCAGTCCCAGGGTCTGCCCGTGCTGGACGCGGGCCGGGAGGCGGAAAAGATCGCCTCCGTGCTGGCTATGTGCCGGGCCGACACAGGCGACCTCATCGCCGGGCTCTACGGCCCCATCATGGCCGCCAGCCGGACCTATCAGGCCCGGATCATGGAGCGGGACGATGGATAAGTTCGGTCTGTTGGGGCGGAAGCTGGGCCACAGCTGGTCCCCCCAGATACACGCCATGCTGGCGGACTACGACTATAAGCTCTACGAGGTGGAGCCGGACGACCTGGCCCCGTTCCTGGCCGGAACGGACCTGGCGGGCATGAACGTCACCATCCCCTACAAAAAGGACGCGGCGGCCCTGTGTGCTGACCTCTCCCCCGCCGCCCGGCGCATCGGCAGCGTGAACACCCTGGTGCGGACCTCCGGCGGCTGGTACGGGGACAACACGGACTACGCGGGCTTCCTCTACCTGGTCCAGTCCTCCGGCGTGGACGTCCGGGGCCGGAAGACACTGGTCTTCGGCACCGGCGGCGCCTCTCTCTCTGTCCGGGCGGCCCTGGAGGACATGGGCGCGGGGCCCATCGTCTCCGTCTCCCGCACCGGGGCAGACAACTACCAAAACCTCTCCCGCCACGCCGACGCCGCCATTTTGGTGAACACCACCCCCCTGGGCATGTACCCGGACACCGGCGCAGCCCCTGTGTCGGTGAGGGATTTCCCCGCCTGCGCCGGGGTGTTCGACGTGGTGTATAACCCCCAGCGCACGGCCCTTCTCCTGGAGGCGGAGGCCCTGGGCGTGCCCTGTGCCGGGGGGCTGGGCATGCTGGTGGCTCAGGCCAGGCGCAGCGCCGAGCAGTTCGCCCGCCGGTCCATCCCCGACGAGGCGGTGCGCCGCATCGTCCGGGCCCTGTCCCGCCAGATGAGCAACATCGTCCTCATCGGCATGCCCGGCTGCGGCAAGTCCACCGTGGGCCGGGCCCTGGCCGCCGCCCTGGACAGGCCCTTCATAGACGCGGACAGCGAGATAGAGCGGGAGGCGGCCATGCCCATCCCGGCCATATTCGCCGCCGAGGGGGAGGAGGGCTTCCGCCGCCGGGAGACCGCCGTTCTGGCCCGGCTGGGCAAGGGCTCCGGGGCCGTTATCGCCACCGGCGGCGGCTGTGTCACCCGGCCGGAGAATTACCCCCTCCTGCACCAAAACGGCCTCATCGTATGGCTGGAGCGGGCCTTGGAGCTCCTCCCCTCCCACGGGCGGCCCCTCTCCCAGCGGGAGGGCCCTCAGGCCCTGTACGCCCAGCGGCGGGACAAATACCGCGCCTTTGCCGACCTGACGGCCGACAACAACGGCCCTCTGGCCGATACACTGAAACAGATAACGGAGGCACTGTGATGAAGCTGCTTGTCATAAACGGTCCCAACCTGAACATGCTGGGCATCCGGGAGCCGGGCATCTACGGCTCGGAGAGCTACGCCGCCCTGGAGGCGTTCATCCGCCGGGTGTGCGATGAGCACGGGGCGGAGGTGGAGATATTCCAGTCCAACCACGAGGGGGCCATCGTGGACAGGATACAGGCGGCCTGGGGCAACACAGACGGCATCGTCATCAACCCGGCGGCCTACACCCACACCAGCGTGGCCATCCTGGACGCCCTGAAGGCGGTGAGCATCCCGGCGGTGGAGGTCCACCTGTCCGACGTGTCCGCCCGGGAGCCCTTCCGCCACATATCCTACGCCGGGATGGCCTGCGAGACCACCTTCGCCGGGTACGGCTTCGACGGCTACCGCATGGCCGTGGAGTATCTGCTGCGCCGCCTGGGCTGAAAAGCCGGTCCCCAGCTGTAAAAAGGCCCTCGACAGACACAAGGTCCGCATACCCTTCTCATCGGAAAGGTATGCGGACCTTTGGCTTTGCCAGCGGCCCGGCGCTCCTTGCGCCGGACTTCATCGGCCTCCGCCTTGTTTTTGTCAGCTTTCTCTGTTCAGCCCGTCCTCATTCGCCATCCCACCAGTAGGGCGGCGTCTCACGGGCTTTTCTGTCCTTTTCCTTCTCCTCCATCCGTTCACGGCTGTCTCCGTCGCCGTAGAGGACGCACCAGCAGCGCGTCCTGGCGTTCACGGCGGTCGCGCCTTCGTCGTTCATCTCGCCCCCGCCGCCTGCCACGCAGGCGCAGGTCTTCTCCCCCGGCCTGTCGGCGGTGCCGCCGCCGCCGAGATAGCAGGTGCATGCCGCGCCTGCTGCAATGTCATCCATCTCCTGGTCATCCAGAGCCTTTTCCTGGCCGAGGACCTCATTCTTCTTTTCTTCCGACATGATACGCTCCTGCCTTTCTTGATTGGTCGGGCCCAGTCCGCCCTTTAGCTGTAAAAAATGTCGCCGCTCATCCCGCCGCCCGCGGCCACACAGTAGCAGCGGTCCTTTTTTATGTCGTTTTTCTTTGCGAAGTCACCGCGGAACTCGCCTCCGCCGCCCAGCACGCAGGCGCATACCTTGTCGCTCCAATCGTCGCCCTCACCGCCGCCGCCGAGCACGCAGACGCATACCTTGCCCCCTGCCGCGTCCTCCAGCTCCTGGCCATCCACGGTCTCGGCCTGGCCGAGGACCTGGTCCTTTTTCTCTTCTGACATGATGTATTCCTCCTGTTTTTTGATTTTTGTCTCTTCGTGCCTGCCCGCGGTGTACGGGCCCGGCATACGCCTTGTCACTCTACCCCGCCGCCGGGCCCCACGCAGTAGCAGCGCATCTTTCTGTCATGCTCCTTCTCGCCCTCGCTGTTGTACTCGCCTCCGCCGCCCAACACGCAGACGCAGGTCTTCTCCCCTGACTTATCGCTCTCGCCGCCGCCCCCGAGGAAGCAGCCGCAGGCCTTGCCCCCTGCCGCGTCCTCCAGCTCCCGGCTGTCCAAAACCTCGGCCTGGCCGAGGACCTGGTCCTTTTTCTCTTCCGACATGATGTATCCCTCCTGTTTTTCGAGTTTTGTCTCTTCGTATCTGCCCCCGGTGTACGGGCCTCCGTCCTTCCCTTCCTCCATACCTTTATTCGGGGGAGAAAGGCAAAAGGGCCGAAAGATCTTTCATATTTCTTCTAAAGAGAATTTACCACACTCCACGCCCCTTTGTCAGTACCTTTTGCATGAAACGCCCTCCACAGCGCATGAAAAGACCACGACGCCCCCGTTTTCCCCGCAATCGGCGGAAAAACGAGAGCGCCCTGGCCCCGGCGGACCGGATATAGTCTGTATTCTGTTCTCTATTCGGTCCTCTCCGGCCAGCCGCAGCCGCAGTAATCCTGGCGGTACAGGCCGTACTGTTTGGACAGCTGGATAGAGCGCAGATAGCCGTTTCGCTTTTTGAAGTCCGACGGCAGCCACTTCACCCCGTATCTCTCCCCCAGCTCCCGGCCGATGTGGTTGATGAGCCCGGCGTTTTTGTGGGGGCTCACCGTCAGCGTGGTGCCGAAATAGTCATAGCCCCCCGCAGCCGCCTGTCGGGCGGTCTCCTCCAGCCGCAGGCGGAAGCACACCGCGCACCGGGCCCCGCCCTCCGGCTCCGATTCCAGCCCCCGGGCGGCCCGCTCGAACTCCTCCCCCCGCCAGCCGGGCTCCGCCATGGCCGGGGGATGGTCCATGGGCATGGCCGCCAAGAGCTGCCGCAGGGTCTCCAGCCGCTTTTCATATTCCTCCCTGGGTCGGATGTTGGGGTTATAAAACAGCACCGTCACGTCGAATACGGCCGTCAGGTATTCCAGCACATAGCTGGAGCACGGCCCGCAGCAGCCCTGCAGCAGCAGCCGGGGCCGCCCCTCCAGAGAGGCGATGAGCCCGTCCAGTTCCTTTTGATAGTTCGGTCTTTCCATAGCGGGATGATTATACCACATCTTTAACCGTTTAGTAACCCATTTCCGGGAAAAAGGCCCTATAATAAAAAGGATAAGGGGGAGTCTTATGATGGACAGACGGGACAAGCTCAACTATTACCTGGACATCGCCGACGCGGCCCGGGAGCGCTCCACGTGCCTGCGGCGCACCTACGGGGCCATCATCGTGAAAAACGACGAGATACTTGCCACCGGCTACAACGGCGCTCCCCGTGGCCGGAGCAACTGCGTGGACCTGGGGGTGTGCCACCGGGAGGAGCTGCAGATACCCTCCGGCGAGCGGTATGAGCTGTGCCGCTCCGTCCACGCGGAGGCCAACGCCATCATCTCCGCCGCCCGGCGGGACATGATAGGCGCCACCATGTACCTGGTGGGCCGGGACGCCAAGACCGGCGAGTACCTGACCGACACCACCTCCTGCTCCATGTGCCGGAGGCTCATCATCAACGCCGGTATCGAAAAGGTCGTGGCCCGCCTGGGAGAGAACGATGTGCGCGTCACCGACGTGAACCAGTGGATATACCAGGACGACACGGTCCTGAGCTGATATTTTCTCCACAAAAAGGGCCATTCCCGGCGGAATGACCCCTTGTCTCTACCAGATGAAATTTGCCTTGGCCGCCTCGCCGTTGTCGATGAGCAGGTCCTGAGCGGTCATGGACCGGTTCACCGCCGTGACGAAATAGGCCCACTGGGCTATCTCCTCCGGCTGGGCCCACTTGGGCAGGAGCGTCTCGGCCATGATCTTCTCCCACAGCGCCGCGTCCTTTATGACGTGGTCGTTCAGCGCCGTGAGCACCCCTCCCGGGGAGAGGCTGTTGGCCGTGGCCCCGTATTGGGCCACCCGCAGGGCGGTGTTTTTCATATAGGCCACCACGCCCCCCTTGCTGGCGGCGTACTCGGGAAACTCCGCCCCCGTGGAGGCGCTGGCGGAGGCGATGAACAGCACGCTGCGGATAGCGGGGGTGAAGGCGTACCGCTCCGTCACCCGGATGGTGCCCTTCAGATTCACGTCAATGTCCCGGCCTGAGTCCTGGACCCCGGCGTTGTTGACAAGTATCTCCACGTCCCCTGTGTCCGGCAGGTCGTCCGTGAGGATGTCCCGCTGATAGTGGACATACCCCGGCTGGCGGATGGTGTCCTCCAGCCGGTCGATACCGGCCACCCGGTGCCCGTGGGCGAGAAATTCCAGGGCGATGGCCCGGCCGATGCCCTGGCTGGACCCGGTGACGAGCACATTCATAGGCTGTCCCCCTCCAGGCTGTCCAGATAGGCCCGGCCTACCCCTTCCCGCTTCCACCGACGGCAGACGCTGTAACCCAGCCGGGAGAATACCACCTCGCACAGCAGCTCCACCACCATGCCCGTGGCCGCGCACGTGACGCACTGGACCATGGTCCAGCCGAAAAACACGTGGCTGACGATGAGGGCGAAGGTCATATTGTCCACGAACTGACCCACCGCCGTGGAGATATACGTCCTGGCGGCGTAGGCCCCGAAGCCGTCCGGATTTTTGCGAATGCTCCGGCCTATGGCGTAGTTGAGGAAATTGTTCACCCCCGCCGACAGCAGAAAGGCGACGGTGCTGCCCAGCAGCACATACCACGTCCCGGCAAAGGTGCCGTCCAGCGCGGCGTTGGCCGTGGCCGGGTCCGCCGTCTCAAAGGCCATGCCCCACTGGCCGGGTATCCGGCTGGCGAGATAAAAAAACAGGCACGCCAGCAGATTCATGGCCGCCGCGAAGACGCTCATCTCCGTGGCCGCCTTGGGGCCGAAGTGCTTTGTCAGTATGTCCATGGCCAAAAAGGTCATCCAGGACACCAGCACCCCGCCGTCCAGCGCCAGCCAATCCACCGGCAGGCTCACGCTCTTGTTGGCCAGCAGGTTCATGGTGATCACCGACACCGTCAGCAGGGCGGTCATCCCCGCCGGTACGCTCCGCAGCAATAGGCCCATCCGGGCAGCTTCCCTTTTCATCCACTGGAACATATAGCTTTTTCTCCTTGCTTTTTTATAGATGGTTCTGCAAGCAACATCTTGGATAGAGTACCCGCGGCTCATGACTATACCATTCCCGCCCGGGGATTGCAAGCATTTTCTTTTGCCGGGGGCGAAAAGCCTTCCGCCCCCGGCAAAATGTCACGTCTCCTCCACGGTGAAGGTCACGGTCACAGGCTCCGTCTGGGGCGCCGACACGGTGAGCGCGGCCTCCCCGCCCCGGCCCACGGTGCGGACGTACGCCCCGCAGCTCCCGCCCTCCAGCACGGCTGTATCCGGCGTCGCCAGAGCCGCCGCCCCGGTGAGGGAGAAGGTGACCGGCAGCTGGGCGTAAGGGGCCAGGCCCCCATATTCGTCCACCAGCCGCACCCGCACCGCCGCCATGTCGTAGACCTCCCCCTCGGTGAGCGCCCTGTGGCTCACCCGCACCTCCAGATGGAGTTTGGTGGACGGTCCTCTTGTGAGGGAGGCGACGGTCTTTCCCCCGGACCGGGCCTCGAACCGCCACTGGGTGGCGCTGCCGCCCCAGTTGCTCTCGTAGTCCTCCGCCGGGATGGGCCCGTGGGGCAGGGCCTTCCAGCCCCTGGGACGGATGGTGGTGGTATACTCCCCGTTTTTGTACAGGGCCACCTCCTGGGCGTTGGTGAACACATACACCCGCCCCACCTGTCCGCCGGGATAGTCCCCGATGGCCATTGGGGAACCCACCTCCAGCACCGGAGCTTCCTCCCCCTGGGAGGCGTACAGCGCCGCCGCCAGCTTCGGGTTCCGGAAGGCGTC
>CANRNA010000078.1 GCA_947631805.1 uncultured Oscillospiraceae bacterium
ACCACCCATATATGCGGGATGCTGGTGCGGTTTTTCAACGGCACCGCCGTGGGGGCCAGCGCCGTCATCAGCCAGGCCTTCGGGGCCAAGGACCCGGCCCGGCTGCACAAGGCCATCCAGACCACCATGGCGCTGACGTTTCTCGCCTGCGTGCTGCTCACGGGGGTGGGCATGGCCGCCTCCGACTGGATGCTGGAGCGGATGAGCACCCCGGAGGACGTGTTCGACCAGGCGAGCCTGTATCTGCACATCTACTTTGGGGGCATCTCAGGGCTGCTGGTGTACAACATGGGCAGCTCCATCCTCCGGGCCCTGGGGGACACCCGGCGGCCCACCATGTTTTTGCTGCTGTCCAGCGGGCTGAACGTGGTGCTGGATCTGGTGTTCGTGACCGTGTTCCACTGGGGCATCGCCGGGGTGGCCATTGCCACGGTGGCGGCCCAGTTCATCTCGGCGGTGCTGGTGGTGCGGGTGCTCATGGGCCTGCCGGAGGAGGGGTGCGCCTTCGTCTGGCGGGACCTGGCCGTGGACCGGCGGCTGTCGGGAAAAATACTGAACGTGGGCCTGCCCGTGGGGCTGCAAATGGCCATCGTGGCCTTTTCCAACGTGTTCGTGCAGGCCTATATCAACGCCTTTGACACCGCCTGCATCGCCGGGTGGGGCTGCTATACGAAGCTGGACCAGTACATGATGCTCCCCATCCAGAGCATGGGCCAGGCGGCCACCACCTTCGTGGCCCAGAACCTGGGGGCCGGGCGGCTGGACCGGGCGAAGAAGGGCACCTGGGTGGCCATGGGCATCTCCCTGGGGGTGTCGGCGGTGACGGCGGTGGTGCTGTGTCTGGGGGCCAGGCCGCTGGTGGAGCTGTTCATCCACGACGGGGAGACGGTGCGCTTCGGCACGCTGTTCATCCATCTGTGCACCCCCTTCGCCACCCTGTGCTGCTTCAACCAGGTCTTCTCCGGGGCCATGCGGGGCGCGGGGAAGAGCCGGGCCCCCATGCTGCTGACGCTGTGCTCCCATGTGCTCATGCGCCAGATATATCTGGCCGTCATCAGCCGCCTGGTGCCGGGCAACGTGTATGTGATAGGCTTCGGCTATCCCCTGGGGTGGATACTGTGCGCGGTGATCATCTCCCTGTGGTACCGGTTCAGCGGCTGGGACAGGGAGTACCGCCAGGCCGCTCCCTGACCCAAAAAGGAACAAAGAAAAGACAAAGGGCCCGAAAAGGGCCCTTTTTTTGAAAAAATGCCTTGCGTGTCAGCAACTGACGCGCTATAATGAAGTCCGAAGCGATACCGAAGGCAGGACGTGAGGGATGGCAGTCCCCCACGCCCCTATGCAGGAGAATCACGGTCTCCCACACAGCAGAATTCTGCACCCAGCTCATTATACCCGCTGTCTTTCTTTTTTACAAGTAGCGGTTTATGCACCTGTGTTGCAGCCTTCCTGCGGTGTAGGGTGAATTCCCTGCACCGCTTTTTGTATCGCCTCGGCAGGAAAGCCCGCGGCGGGCGCCGCGGGCCGGTACTGCCGGGCAGATAACAAAGAAAGGACTGGAAGCACCATGAAAAGACGCGTTATCAGCCTGCTCCTGGTGTTGGTGATGGTCCTGGGCCTGGGGGCCCCGGTCATGGCCGACGAGGGGAGCGGGACAGCGGAGGCGGAGGCCTCTAACATCCAGGTGGAGGGCACCAACCAGATGGGCTCTCTCCTGGCGGACGAGATCGACAAGGCCAGAGCCGCCAGCGGCGGGGCGTACAATATCTCCGCCTTAACGGTGAGCGGCGCCACGGCCACGGCGGAGCTGGTGACGGCGTCGGCGGCGGAGGTCGTGGTGGCGATATACGACGAGGCCACCGGGAAAATGACGGCCTCCGGCAACGGGACCGTGTCGGCCGGGGCGGAGAGCGTGAGCGTGGCGCTCACCGGGGACATACCGGCCTACTTCCTGGCGTCGGCCTATCTGCTGGACCCTGACGGCCACGAACCCCTGTGCCAGGAGTACACCACGGAGATGTACACCAGGGCCACACAGGACCTGGAAAACTCCACCACGGGGGACTATGACCCCGACCTGGTGGTGGACCTGGACGGCAACCCCAACACCAACTTCCTTGTGTACAAGGCGGACATGGTGGTGGCGGAGGCAGGGGGCACGGCCAATGTGCTGACGGACAACGGCGACGGGACCTACACCGTCACCAATGCGAACAGCGCCTTCACCTCCCTGCAGCCGGGGGACGTGTTCTCCTATGAGTACAGCGACGGCAACGTGCTGCCGGTGATGGTGGCGTCTGTCACGGTGGATGGCTCCACAGTCACCGTCACGGAGAACCCGGACGCGGGTCTGCTGGACTTTTTTGACTATGTGAAAATTGAGGCCGGGACCGCGGAGCCGGAGGTCGATCAAGGTATCGAGACGGCGGCGCTCATTGATGACGACGAGACCGTGTCGCAGGACGTATCTATAAATTTTGAAAAGGATTTCGACGGCGTAAAGGTAACGATCGGCGGGAGCGTCGGCGAAAAAATACATGTCCGTGTGTATCTGAGCAGGGCGTCGCAGTATATTGAGTTTACGGCAAAGACTGCCATAAAAGCAACGCTCGAATTTTCCGGGAGCCTGCCAAATGAGCCTATCAAGCTTGCAGAGATATCGTTTCACCCGCTGCCCTGCTTAACAGTAGGGATAGAGCTTGACGCGGTCATCCGGGCGGATGCTGCGATAAAGGCCGAGCTTTCGATCACGCAGACGAACGGCTTTGCCTATGACAATGGGACACAAGTCGATAAAAACTCCGAGCCGAAGGTAGATCTCAAGGTCGAAATGGAGGGAAAGCTGTTTTTTGGCCTTTCCGTCAGTGGCTATGCGGCAGTACTGAAAGACCAGCTGAAGGCCGAGCTGACAGGGGAAGCGGGAATTGAGATAAAGGGGACCGTGGTGCTGTTTGACCCGAGCGCGGGCGATGACGAGCTGCACGGCTGTGACAAATGCGTAGATGGCGATGCCAACTTCAAATGCTCTGTCAAGGCAAAGGTAAAGGCAAAGCTTTTGGTTTTCGACCTCGTTTCCGTCGAGTGGAAAATACTTGAATATACGAAAAAACTGGGCGACTTTTACTATTCCGTTGACCACTCAGAATTCGGATGGGGCGAGTGCCCGCACATCAGCTATAAGGTGACGCTGACGGCGACGGACAAGAGCGGCGCGCCGGTGTCCGGCGCGACCGTGGAGGGAACGGAGCTGAAGGAAGCCCCTGTGACGGGGGAGGACGGCACAGTAGTGTTCTATCTGCCCAGCGGCACGTATGAGCTTGTTGTGATGTGCGGCGACCAGTCGGCAAAGGTGACGCTGGAGATTTTTGATGTGAGCCGGACGGTGGAGCTCGTCTTGGCAGGAGCCGACGAGCCTGTCTCTACGCCCGCGCCGGGGCCGGAGATACCTGCCGACGCCGTTGCCTCCGGCGACTGCGGGGACCAGGGCGACAACGTGAAGTGGTGGCTGACAAGTGACGGAACGCTTACCATCGCCGGGACGGGGGAAATGGCGGATTATGGTACGGTCGATCCGGCCGCGCCTGCCAGCGCCATTCCATGGCATGACAATAGCGACGCCATTAAAAAGGTCGTCGTGAATAAGGGCGTGACCTACATCGGGTCAGAAGCTTTTTTTGGCTGCGCGAACTTGACAGACGTGACCCTCTCTGAAGGCGTGACCAGCATCAGTAACGGTGCTTTTTCGGAATGCGACAGCCTGACGAGCGTGACCATCCCTGGGAGCGTGACCAGCATCAGAGGCATGGCATTTTATAACTGCGACAGCTTAACTGATGTTATTATCCCCGAAGGCGTGACCAGCATAGGCGACAACGCCTTTGGCGGCTGCATCAGCCTGGCGAGCGTGACTATCCCCGGAAGCGTGACCAGCATCAACGGCTGGACATTTTCCAGCTGCCGCAGTCTGACGAGTGTGACCATTTCCGAGGGCGTGACCAGCATAGGCGACTTTGCCTTTTGGAGCTGCAGCGGCTTGACGAGCGTGAGCATCCCCAAGAGCGTGACAAGCATCGGTAGCAACGCCTTTAACGGGTGCAATAGATTAACAGAAGTGACTATCCCCGAGGGCGTGACTAGTATCAGCGACAGTACCTTTTCTGGCTGCAGTGGCCTGACGAGCGTGAGCATTTCCGGGAGCGTGACCAGCATCGGCGACTGGGCTTTTTGCAACTGCTGGAGATTGACAGAAGTAACCATCCCCGTGGGCGTGACATACATAGGCGACAGCGCCTTTGGCGGCTGCATCGGCCTGACGAAGGTGAACTACGACGGGGACAGAGACAGCTGGAACGCCATCAGCATAGGCTCTGGCAATGACGCCCTGATAGACGCCTACAACGGGGCCCAGGCGACTGCCATTGACGCCGACACCCTCCTGGAGGTCGCGGATACCCCCGCGCCTGAAGTCACGGAAAGTCCCGAGCCTGTGGTGACGGAGAGCCCGGAGCCGGTAGTGACAGAGACCCCTGAACCCGTAGTGACCGAGAGCCCCGAACCCGTGGTGACGGAGAGCCCCGCGCCCACGGAGGAGCCCCAGGGCGCCATAGACGGAACACCGGCGGTCATCGACCTGCTGGCGGCCCACAGCCCCGCCTCCACCGGGGAGAACACCGCCCTGTTCACCGGCCTTGTGCCCGGCGCGGAATATGTCTTCGCGGCGATGGCGGACCTGGGGGCGGCGGACCTGCTGGGGGCGGACAACCTGCTGTACATCTGCCAGATGGCGGCGGACAGCGCCGGACGCCTGGCCGTTGCCTACGTGCCCCGTGGGAGCGGCGGCGTCACCAGGGCCTACGGCCCCGAGGCGGAGCAGTCCCCGCCCTCCGAGCGGCCCACTCCCCCGGAAACGCCCGCGCCCACGGCGACCCCTGTGCCCACGGCCACGCCCGCGCCCACCCCGGAGCCGACGCCCACCCCCACCCCGGCGCCCCAGGGCTACACCGGCTGGCGGGAGGTGAGCGGCAAGTGGTATTACTACGCGAATGACGAGCTGGTCGGCGGCTGGATAGAGGACAAGGGCGAGCGGTACTACTTAGACCCGGTCACCTACGTCCTGAAAGCGGGCTGGCAGCTGATAGACGGGGACTGGTACTACCTCAACACCCGCCACGACGGCACCTACGGCGCGGTGTGCCACGGGTGGATATGGAGCCTTGGCTTCTGGTACTACACCGGCCCGGATGGGGTGATGCTCACGGGGCTGAAGGAGATAGAGGGGGACCTCTATTACCTGCTGCCCGCCGGGGTGAAGGCCGGGGCCGTCCAGTCCGGCTGGCGTCTGCTGGACGGGACCTGGTACTGGTTCCACAACATTCACGACGGCAATTACGGCATCTGCACCTGGCACGGCTGAGGCCGGACGGAAAAATAGGGGCCGGAGGCGGTTTCCGCCTCCGGCTTTTTGCGCCCTGGTGGTTGCAATCGGCCATGAGCCGTGATACAATACACACTTGTGTCAGAAACTAAGTGAGAAGTGAGCTTATCATGGAAGATTTGAGAAACATCGCTATCATCGCCCACGTGGACCACGGCAAGACCACCCTGGTGGACGCCATGCTCCGCCAGTCCGGGGCCTTCCGGGCAAACCAGCAGGTCCAGGAGCGGGTCATGGACTCCGGCGACCTGGAGCGGGAGCGGGGCATCACCATCCTGGCGAAAAACACCGCCATCCACTACAAGGACACCAAGATCAACATCGTGGACACCCCGGGCCACGCCGATTTCGGCGGCGAGGTGGAGCGCATTTTGAAGATGGTCAACGGCGTGCTGCTGCTGGTGGACGCGGCAGAGGGGCCCATGCCCCAGACCCGGTTCGTGCTGGAGCACGCCCTGCAGCTGGGACACAAGGTCATCGTGGTGGTCAACAAGGTGGACAGACCGGACCAGCGGGTCTATGAGGTCATAGACGAGGTGCTGGAGCTGCTCATGGACCTGGGCTGCACCGACGAACAGCTGGACAGCCCCATGCTCTTCGCCTCCGCCCGCCAGGGCACGTGCTCCGTGAGCCCGGACACGCCGGGAGAGGACCTGCAGCCCCTGTTCGAGGCCATCGTGAACTATATCCCCGCCCCGGAGAGGCGGGTGGACGAGCCGTTCCAGATGCTGGTCAGTTCCCTGGATTACAACGAGTATGTGGGCCGCATCGCCATTGGCCGCATCGAGCGGGGCCGGGTGCTGCAAAACCAGGAGATCGTGGTTTGCGATTACCACAACGAGCGGCCTCTGCGCCGGGCCAAGGCCGTGAGCATGTATGAATATGAGCCCCTGGGCCGCCAGCCGGTGCGGGAGGCGGAGGCCGGGAACATCATCGCCATGAGCGGCATAGGAGACGTGACCATCGGGGACACGATATGCGCCCCGGAGGCCCCGGAGCCCCTGCCCTTCGTGAAGATATCCGCCCCCACCATAGAGATGACCTTCTCGGTGAACGACAGCCCCTACGCAGGCCGGGAGGGCAAGTGGGTCACCAGCCGGAATATCCGCCAGCGCCTGGAGCAGGAGACACTCAAGGACGTGTCCCTGCGGGTGACGGAGACGGACACCACCGACGCCTTCAACGTGGCCGGGCGGGGGGAGATGCACCTGTCCATCCTCATAGAGACCATGCGCCGGGAGGGATACGAATTCCAGGTGTCCCCGGCACGGGTGCTGTATCGGGACATAGACGGCAAGCGCTGCGAGCCCATGGAGCGGGTGGTGCTGGACGTGCCGTCGGAGTGCGTGGGCACGGTGATGGAAAAGCTGGGCCAGCGCAAGGGCGAGTTCGTGCAGATGAACCCCGTGGGGGACCGGATGAAGCTGGAATTCCTGGTGCCCACCAGGGGCCTGTTCGGCTACAGGAGCGAGTTTTTGACCGACACCAGAGGCGAGGGCATCATGGCCTCCGTGTTCGACAGCTACGCCCCCGTGAAGGGCGAGGTGAAGCGCCGCAACACCGGCTCCCTGGTGGCCTTTGAGACCGGGGAGGCGGTGGCCTACGGCCTGTGGAACGCCCAGGACCGGGGGGCGCTGTTCATCGGGCCGGGCACGTCGGTGTACGCGGGGATGATCGTGGGGGAGAGCCCCAAGAAAGAGGACATCGTGGTGAACGTGTGCCGGTCCAAGCACCTGACCAACACGCGAGCCTCCGGCTCGGACGAGGCGCTCCGGCTGGTGCCGCCCAAGCAGATGAGCCTGGAGCAGTGCATGGAGTTCATGGCCGACGACGAGCTTTTGGAGGTCACCCCGGAGCATCTGCGCCTGCGCAAGAGCATTCTGGACCACGAAAAGCGCATGAAGAGCCAGTTCAGACGCTGACAGGGACGGGAAACAAGGAAATTATCCCAGCGCCGGAAATATTTTTTGACAAATCGGGCATTCTGTGTTATAGTCACATAGCTTGGGAACCCGCGTCGCTTGGTTTGGGGCATGGCCCCTTACTCAGCCGCTGGGTCTAGTAAAAACCGAAAGGAAGGGCAAAGACCATGATCACCAAGGAGCAAAAGACCGCTATCATCGAGAGCAACAAGACCCACGAGGGCGACACCGGCTCGCCGGAAGTCCAGATCGCCATCCTCACCGAGCGCATCAATCAGCTCACCGAGCACCTGAAGGTGCACAAGAAGGACAATCACAGCCGTATGGGCCTGTTCAAGATGATCGGCAAGCGCCGCCGTCTGCTGGACTATGTGGCCAAGAACGACATCGAGCGCTACCGCGCCATTATCGCCAAGCTTGGCATCCGTAAGTAAGATTCTTACTTGCACTGAGGGGTATGAAGGTTTTTTCGGGTGGGACAAGTTCA
>CANRNA010000079.1 GCA_947631805.1 uncultured Oscillospiraceae bacterium
GTGGGGAAGCTCCTGGGAGAACGATGTGACCAGCCTGCGGGTGTACATGGCGACACTGCGGAAAAAGCTGGAAGCCGCCCCCAGCGCGCCCCAATACATCCAGACCCACATCGGCATAGGCTACAGGATGATGAAGGTGGAGTGACCGCCTTTTTGACAACAAACGACGCCCGGAAGGAGGTTCCTTCCGGGCGCAGCTATTTTATAACGACAGGGGGATGTCACACGATGCCCTGGGCCATCATGGCGTCGGCCACCTTCAAAAAGCCCGCGATATTGGCTCCCACCATCAGATCGCCGGGGCGGCCGCACTGGACGGAGGCGTCGTAGCAGGCCTTGTAGATGTTCTTCATGATCTCGTGCAGCCGCTGGTCCACCTCGTCAAAGGACCAGCTCAGGCGCATGGAGTTCTGGCTCATCTCCAGCCCGGAGGTGGCCACGCCGCCGGCGTTGGACGCCTTGCCGGGGCTGTAAAGAAGGCCGTTGGACTGGACGACGGCGATGGCCTCGGGGGTCAGGGGCATGTTGGCCCCCTCGAACACGCCGATGCAGCCGTTGGCCACCAGGGCTTTCGCACCGTCCTCGTCCATCTCGTTCTGGGAGGCGCAGGGCAGGGCGATATCGCACTTCACGGTCCAGATGTTCCGGCAGCCCTCGTGATACTCGCTCCCGGGCACCTCGTCGGCGTAGACGCTGATACGGGCCCGGCGGCGCTGCTTGATGTCGAATAGGACCTGCAGGTCCACGCCCTTGGGGTCGTAGATGTAGCCCTGGGAGTCGCTCATGGCCACCACCTTGCCACCCAGCTGGATGCACTTTTCCGCCGCGTACTGAGCCACGTTGCCGGAGCCGGATATAACGACCGTCTTGCCCTGGAAGCTCTCGCCCCGCAGGTGGTCAAGGGCCTCGGCCGCATAGTAGCAAAGGCCGTAGCCCGTGGCCTGGGTCCTGGCCAGGGAGCCGCCGAAGGTCAGACCCTTGCCGGTGAGCACACCGGCCTCGAAGCGGTTGACGATGCGCTTGTACTGGCCGTAGAGATAGGCCACCTCCCGGCCGCCCACGCCGATGTCCCCGGCAGGGGTGTCGGTGAACTGGCCGATGTGGCGGTAGAGCTCGGTCATGAAGCTCTGGCAAAAGCGCATCACCTCTCCGTCGCTCTTGCCCTTGGGGTCAAAGTCGGACCCGCCCTTGCCGCCGCCCATGGGCAGGGTGGTCAGGGAGTTTTTCAGTGTCTGCTCAAAGCCCAGGAACTTGATGACCGACAGGTTCACCGAGGGGTGGAAGCGCAGCCCGCCCTTGTAAGGGCCGATGGCGGAGTTGAACTGGACGCGGAAGCCCCGGTTCACCCGGACCGCCCCGGCGTCGTCCGTCCAGGGCACCCGGAAGGAGACCACCCGCTCCGGCTCCACGAACCGCTCGATGAGCCCGGCCCTCTCCCACTCGGGGTGCTGGTCCACCACCAGCTCCAGGGACTCGAAGACCTCCTGCACCGCCTGGAGGAACTCCGGCTCGTTGGCGTCCCGGCGGCACACGTCCGCGTAGACCCGCTTCAGATAAGCATTAGATATCATGACAGCATCTCCTGTTTTTTATTAGGTGCATTATAGCATGTATTTGCACTGTGGACAAGGGGAGAGGGCGGTTTTTCAGGGATTTCGCCCCATTGGACAAAAAAGGGCGCCGCCGGTGGTGCATCTCGTCGAATCAGGACAGACCCCGTCGGCATATCCTGCATTATGAGGTGATGACGGCAATGCTATCGGCGACATTCATGCTCCTGGTGTCCAGCGCCCTGCTGATGCTCCGGCTGGGGGACAACGCCTCGTCCTTCCCCCGGCCGCTGAAGGCCCAGGAGGAGCGGGAGTACATCCAGCGGGCCATCGGCGGGGACCTGGAGGCCAGGAACATACTGATCGAACACAACCTGCGGCTGGTGATGCACATCATCAAGAAATATTACACCGCCAGCGCCGACGCGGAGGACCTGGTGTCCATCGGCACCATCGGCCTTATCAAGGGCGTGTCCACCTACCGGCCGGACAAGGGGGTCCGCCTGGCGACCTACGCCTCCAAGTGCATCGAAAACGAGATACTCATGCACTTTCGCGGTCTGAAGAAGTCGGCGGGAGACGTGTCTCTGTCCGACGCCCTGGACACGGACGGCGAGGGGGACGGCCTGGCCCTGATGGACACCATATCCTGCGACCAGGACATGCTGGAGGAGCTGTCGCGCCGGGAGGCGGTGGAGCAGGTCCGCCGGGCCGTGGACACGGTGCTGGAGGGCAGGGAGGCGGAGATCATCCGCCTGCGCTACGGCCTTGGCGGGCAGATGCCCATGACCCAGCGGGAGGTGGCGGCCCGCATCGGCATCTCCCGCTCCTACATATCCCGCATCGAAAAAAAGGCGCTGGAGCGGCTGCGGGAGAGCCTGGAACGGTGAGGGAGACAAAATATGGGGTATTCCGGGGCCGCAGAGCCACAAATAATTGAGAAAGAATTGAAAAAAGGCTTGATTTATGCGGCCGGATGTGGTATATTCATAGCAGTTAATCCCTTTATGCCTGGAGTGGGTCATGTCCCACTCTTTTTCTTGATATAAAAGAAATTGTCAGAAAATGGAAGTTGCTTCATGAATCGTATCGAGAAAACTGTCTGGGACCTGGCTCTGCCGGTGGTGGAGCGGGCCGGTCTGGAGCTGTGGGACGTGGAGTACGTCACCGAGGGCGGTCAGCGGTATCTGCGGCTGTATCTGGACGGGCCGGAGGGCGTGGACCTGGACGGTTGCGAGGCCGTCTCCCGGGCGATGGACCCTATCCTGGACCAGGCTGACCCGGTGCCGGACAGCTACATCTTCGAGGTGAGCTCCGCCGGGTGCGAGCGGGCGCTGAAAAGGCCGTCCGACTTCGAGCGGTTCATCGGCTCCAACGTGGAGGTAAAGCTTTACAGCGCCGCCGACGGCGCCAAGCAGTGGCAGGGCACGCTCCTGGGCTACGAGGACGGAGACGTGATCCTTGACGCGGGAGGCCCAAAGCGGTTTACGAAAAATCAGGTCGCCAGCGTGCGGCTGCGGCTGAAAATGTGATGGAGGACAGAGATCATGAACGCCGAATTCTTTGAAGCGATAGAGGACCTGGAACGGGAAAAGGGCATTCCCCGGGAATATATGTACGACAAGATCAACCAGGCCATGCTGACCGCCTTCCGCAAGGACAATCCCGAGGCGGCGGACAACGTGGTGGTGGAGCTTGACGAGGAAAAAAAGCGCATAGAGATGTTCGTGGTCACCGACGTGGTGGAGGAGGTAGAGAACCCCGCCGTGCAGATGACCCTTGCCCAGGCCCAGAAGATATCCAAGCGGGCCAAGGTGGGCGGACAGATAAAGGTCCCCGTGAACACCAAGGAGCTGGGCCGCATCGCCGCCCAGAACGCCAAGCAGGTCATCATCCAGGGCATCCGGGAGGCGGAGCGGGGGCTCATCTACGACGAGTTCACCACCCACGAGCATGAGATACTCACCGGCGAGGTGGCCCGCATCGACCCGCGCACCGGCAACGCCTCGCTGAAGATAAGCTCCAACTCCGAGTACACCGACGCCCTCCTGAGCGTCAACGAGCAGATCCGGGACGAGGTGCTCACCGAGGGCAAGCGGCTGAAGGTCTATGTGATCGAGGTGCGCAAGTCCTCCCGCGGGCCCCAGGTGCTCATCAGCCGCACCCACCCGGTGCTGGTCAAGCGCCTTTTCGAGCTGGAGGTCCCGGAGATAGCCGACGGCACCGTGGAGATCATGTCCATCGCCCGGGAGGCCGGTTCCCGCACCAAGATGGCCGTGTGGAGCACGGCGCCGGACGTGGACCCCATCGGCGCCTGCGTAGGGCCCAGGGGCGGCCGGGTGTCCAGCATCGTGGATGAGCTGGGCGGGGAGAAGATAGACATCGTCAAATACAGCGAGATACCCGAGGAATATGTGGCCGCGGCCCTCTCCCCGGCGGAGGTCATCAGCGTGTACATGGACGAGGAGGGCAAGAGCTGCCGGGTCATCGTGCCGGACAACCAGCTGTCCCTGGCCATCGGCAAGGAGGGGCAGAACGCCCGCCTGGCCGCCAAGCTGACCGGCATCAAAATAGACATCAAGCCCGAGAGCGAGGACTGACCTTATGGCGGAGCCTGTGCGGATGTGCGTGGGGTGCCGTGAGCACGCCCCCAAAAAGGAATTGATACGCATCGTGCGCACCCCGGCGGGCGACATCGTGGCGGACGCCAGGGGCAAGACCCCCGGCCGGGGTGCCTACATCTGCCGGAAGGCGTCCTGTCTGCAAAAGGCCCGGAAGAGCCGGGCCCTGGAGCGGATGCTGGAGGCGTCCATCTCGCCGGAGACCTATGAGGCCCTGGCAGCCGCCGTGGAGGCGTCGGATGGATAAGGCCCTGCGCTATCTGGGCCTTGCCGCCCGTGCCGGACGGCTTACCGTGGGGGCGGAGGAATGCGCCCGGTCCCTGCGGGAGCGGAAGGGACGGCTTTTGGTGGCGGCGGCCGACGCGGGGGACAACGCCCTGCGCCAGGCCATGACCATGACGGCCGGAGGAGCCTGCCCGCTCCTTCGCACAGGCTATACGAAGGGGCAGCTGGCCCAGGCGGCGGGGCGGGGAAGTCCCGTGGCGCTGGTCCTGATAGGGGACGAGGGCCTGGCCAAGGCTTTTGCGGCCGCGGCCAATATGGATCGAGGAGAACAGGAGGAGCGACAATGAGCAGCTTGATCAAATACCGTGTGCATGAGGTGGCCAAAGATTTTGGCGTCCCCTCCAAGGTCATCGCGGAGATACTGACCCAATACGCCACGGCCCCCAAAAACCACATGCAGGTGCTGGAGGACGAGGAGCTGAGCATCATCTTTGAGTATATGACCCAGCACAACCAGGTCCAGAGCATCGCCGAGGTATTTGCCGACGCCGCCCATCCGGCGGAGCAGCCCGCCCACAGCGACAAGGGGAAGGCCGCCGACGGGGAAAAGAAGGCCGCTCCCGCGTCCTCCGGTACTCCCGCCGCAGCCCAGCCTCAGCAGCCCCGGCAGCCCAAGCCGGATAAGCCCCACGTGCCCAAGCAGGTGCCCGAGAAGAAGGTGGTGGACACCAGGGGCACGGCCAACACCAACCTTTCCAAGTACGACGAGCGCTTCGACCGTATGGCCGGTGACAAGGCCGACAAGATGAAGCGCGGCAAGGAGAAGATAGGCAACCGGAACAAGCAGCGCCAGAACACCGCCGCCGCCAGCGCCAAGCGCCGTCAGGAGGAGCGGGACAAGATGCAGCGCCTCCAGTTCGAGATCGCCAAAAAGGCCCCCACCCGGGTGCAGATACCCGACGAGATATCCGTCCAGGAGCTGGCCGTGCGCATGAAAAAGAGCGGCGCCGAGGTGGTCCGCAAGCTGGTGAAAATGGGCGTCATGGCGAGCCTTCCCGACGTGATAGACTACGACACCGCCGCCCTGGTGGCCATGGAGTTCAACTGCAAGGTGGAGCACGAAGTGGTGGTCACCGTGGAGGAGCGGCTCATAGACGACCACGTGGACACGGAGGAGGAGCTGATGCCCAGGGCCCCCGTGGTGGTGGTCATGGGCCACGTGGACCACGGCAAGACCTCTCTTCTGGACTATATACGCAACACGAAGGTGGCGGCCGGAGAGGCCGGAGGCATCACCCAGGCCATCGGCGCCTACGTGGTGGAGATCGGCGGCAGCCCGGTCACCTTCCTGGACACCCCCGGCCACGAGGCCTTCACCTCCATGCGCGCCCGGGGCGCCATGGTGACGGACGTTGCCATATTGGTGGTGGCCGCCACGGAGGGCATCAAGCCCCAGACCGTGGAGTCCATCAACCACGCCAAGGCCGCCAACATCCCCATCGTGGTGGCCATCAACAAGATGGACCTGCCCGGCGCCAATCCCGACCGGGTGAAGCAGGAGCTGACCGAGTACGAACTGGTGCCCGAGGAGTGGGGCGGTGACACCATCGTCTGTCCCATATCCGCCAAGACCGGCGCCGGTGTGGAGGACCTTCTGGAGATGCTGGCCCTGCAGACCGAGATGCTCGGCCTGCGGGCCAACCCGGACCGGGCCGCCAGCGGCACTGTCATCGAGGCACGGCTGGACAAGGGCCGGGGCCCCATCATGACCGTGCTGGTGCAAAACGGCACCCTGAAGCAGGGGGATGTTATCATCGCCGGTACGGCGGTGGGCCGGGTGCGGACCATGATAAACGACAAGGGCCAGCGGGTCACCGAGGCGGGCCCCTCCGTGCCGGTGGAGATAGCCGGTATGAGCGAGGTGCCCAACGCCGGGGACGTGTTCAACGCCGTGGCCGACGAGCGCATGGCCCGGGAGCTGGTGGAGCAGCGCAAGGCCCAGGCCAAGATAGCCTCCGCCACCGCCCCCAAGAAGGTCTCCCTGGACGATCTGTTCGCCCGCATCCAGGAGGGCGAGATGAAGGACTTCAACATCATCGTCAAGGCGGATGTGAAGGGCAGCGCCGAGGCGGTGAAGGCCTCTCTGGAAAAGCTCTCCAACGAAGAGGTGCGGGTGCGTGTCATCCACTGCGCCGTGGGCGCTATCAACGAGTCGGACGTGATGCTCGCCTCCACCTCCAATGCGGTGATCGTTGGCTTCAACGTGCGGCCTGAGAACGCCGCCAGGGACAGCGCCACCCGCTCCGACGTGGATATCCGCCTGTACCGGGTCATTTACGACTGCATCAACGAGATAGAGGCGGCTATGAAGGGCATGCTGGCCCCCAAGTTCCAGGAGAAGATCATCGGCCACGCGGAGGTCCGCCAGACCTACAAGGTGTCCAAGGTGGGCACCGTCTGCGGCTGCTACGTGCTGGACGGCAAGATCCAGCGCAGCTGCAAGGTCCGTGTGCTGCGGGACAACGTGGTGGTATACGAGGGCGATCTTGCCTCTCTGCGCCGGTTCAAGGACGACGTGCGGGAGGTGGCCGCCGGGTACGAGTGCGGCATGCAGGTGGATAAGTTCAACGACATCAAGGAGCAGGATGTCATCGAGTGCTTTGTGATGGAGCAGATCAATGCCTAGCCACCATATAGACCGCATCAACGACGATATCCGCCGGGTGCTGGCGGATAAGCTGCCCCAGGTGAAGGACCCACGGGTCCAGCAGGGGGCCATGCTCACCGTGACCCACACCGACACCACGGCGGACCTGCGCCACTGCAAGGTGTATGTGAGCGTACTGGGCCAGTACGACCAGCGCCAGATGCTCCGGGGACTCCGGTCCGTGTCCGGATACCTGCGGCGGGAGCTGGGCCGGTCTCTGGACCTGCGCTACACCCCGGAGCTGACATTCCTGCTGGACGATTCCATCGCCCACGGGGCCTATATAAACCGCCTTATCAACGATCTGGATATTCAACATGACGACGATGACCCTCAATGACTGCCTGCGCTATTTCAACGAGCACGACGGATATCTGCTTCTGACCCATATCCGCCCGGACGGCGACACACTTGGAAGTGCCGCCGCCCTTTGTCATATCCTCCGGCGGATGGGAAAGACCGCATGGCTGTACCCCAACCCCCAGGTGACGGAGACGTACGCCCCCTTTGTGGCCCCCTATATGGCCCCGGCGGGATACGCGCCCGCGCGCGTGGTGGCGGTGGACCTGGCAGCGGAAAATCTGTTCCCGGAGGGGTTCAGCCCCCGGCCTATAGAGCTGTGCATAGACCACCATCCCACCAACAGCGGCTACGCCCGCTATCTTCTCTGCCAGCCGGAAAAGGCCTCCTGCGGGGAGATCATCCTCCA
>CANRNA010000080.1 GCA_947631805.1 uncultured Oscillospiraceae bacterium
GTGTCGCCGATGCCCTCCAGCTCCTTGAACCAGAGCTTGGCGTGCTCCTTCTCGTTGTCGGCGGTCTTCAAAAACAGGGCCGCGATCTGCTCAAAGCCCTCCTTCTTGGCCTTGGAGGCGAAATAGGTGTACTTGTTGCGGGCCTGGGACTCACCGGCGAAGGCGGCTTCCAGGTTCTTCTCGGTCTGTGTTCCGGCGTATTTGCTCATAGCGGCATATCTCCTTTGCAATAATGATTTACCATGAATGGGGGCCACGGGACCTGCCCATCCAATACTATCACATTCCACCGGAAGCTGTCAATCGGTTCCTGAAATGGGGGCGCGGCGACGCCTTGCATTTTCCCGGCGGATATGGTAATATACTATTTCAAGTAAACATAACGCCGCGGGCGTTTTGCATAAGCGGAAGGAGAACGTCATGATCATTTTATACGCCGCGATATTGGGGCTGGTCCAGGGTGTGGCGGAGTTTCTGCCCATATCCAGCTCCGGCCATCTGGCCCTGCTGGAGAACATACTGGGCGGCAGCGGGCTGATGGAGCTGGACGGGAGCGCCTTTTTCAACATCATGCTCCACCTGGCCACGCTGGTGGCGGTGTGTGTCGCCTACTGGCGGGACATCGTGGACATGCTCTTTGAGGTGGGCAATATGGCCGGTGACCTGGTCCATGGCAGGGGCCTGTCGGCCAAGGGCAACCCCACCAGAAAGCTGATCTACATGATCATCCTGGCCACGGTGCCCCTGTTCGTCATCGTGCCCTTCAACGACGCCATCGAGAGCCTGAACGAGATACCCTGGTTCATCGGTGCGGCCCTGATCCTGACGGGGACGCTGCTGTACATATCCGACCGGCTGCCCAGGGGCAAGAAGACGGAGAAGTCCATGACCGCTCTGGACGCGGTGGTCATCGGCGTGGCCCAGGGGCTGGCCACCATACCGGGCCTGTCCCGGTCCGGGACCACCATCACCGCCGGTATGGCCAGGGGACTGCGCCGCTCCTTCGCGGTGCGGTTCTCCTTCCTCATCAGCCTCCTGTCCGTCAGCGGCGCGGTGGTGCTGCAGGTGCTGGACGTGATAAAGGAGGGCATCGACACGGCCATGCTCCCCGCCTACGGGGTGGGAATGCTGGTGGCCGGCGTGAGCGGGTATCTGTCCATCCGGCTGCTCCAGCGCATCGTGCGCAAGGGGCGGTTCGGGGGCTTCGCCTATTACTGCTGGATCGTGGGCGCGGTGAGCATCGTCGTCTGGCTCCGGCTGAGTCTGTAAGTCGTTTTTGAGGTCGATATATGGCACAGAAGAAGACATCCTCCTCCGGCCGGGGCGGGGCGAAAAAGCCGACGTCCACGGCCAGGAGCGGGGGAACGAAAAAGAAGACCGCCTCCGCCTCCCGGAGCGGGAGCAGCCGGAAGGGCCAGACCCAGAGCAAGCGCTCTCCGGCCCGGTCCGGACAGTCCAGGAGCGGGAGCGGCTCTAAGCGGAGCGCGCCCTCCCGGAGCAGGGCCAGCGCCCCCCAGCCCCGCCGCCCCATCCGGCGGCAGGTGGGATGCGTGGTGCTGCTGTTTCTGGGGCTGATCGCGTCCATCGGCTATTTCCGTGCGGACGGGTGGCTGGTGGGCATCTTCCGGCAGGTGGGCGCCGGGCTGTTCGGCTGGGGCTTTTACCTGGTGCCGGTGTGCCTGCTGTGGGGCTCCGCCATCCTGGGGTTCCACCGGGGCCGCCCGGTGGCGGCCCGGCTGGTGTGCGTGATGTGCCTGCCGGTGGTGTTCGGCGCCTTCGTCCACACGCTGCTGTTTGCCAGGGAAGGGGTGTATACGGCCGGTGTGAACTACGGGGTGAAGCTCCTGTGGCGGCTGGGTCAGGACATGACCGAGCACTGCGGCGGCGTGCTGGGCGGCACCATAGGCATAGGACTGAAAAAGTCCGTGGGCGTTGTGGGCAGCTTCGTGGTGCTGGTGGCGGCGTTTTTGCTGCTGCTCATCAAGGGGCTCCGTCTGTCCATCGGGGAGATGGTGGCCCAGTTCAGGGACCGGCCCCGGCTGGAATATGGGCTGGAGCCGGACGAGCCCATGGAGGACGATATCATCGACCCGGAGGACTATCTGTTCCCCCTGGACGGGTCCAAGCCCATCCGCAGGGCCGCTCCGCCTCCCGAGACGCCCCCCGCGCCTGTCCGGCCCGCCCCCCAGAAGAGCCAGGCCGCAAAGGCCCCGGCTCCCAGGACCCAGGCCAAGGCCCCCCGGCGCAGCTTTTACGACCAGAGCCGGGAGGAGGCCAAGGACGAGCTGTTCGCCGAGTTCGAGGTGGACCCGGAGGCCATGATGAAGGTCCAGGCCGCTCTGCACGTGCAGAAGGCCCAGAAGAGCAAAAAAGCGGCCGCCCCTGCCCAGCCCCCCAAGCCGAGGCCCCAGCAGACGGCCAAAAAGCCTCCCGCCCAGACGGCGGAGGAGGAGCCTGCACGGGATGTGGAGCCGCTCTCCGTCCAGGAGGCGGCGGATATCGCCGGGGTGCAGATCCAGTCCGCGGATATGGACGCGGGCGCGGCGGCCCCGGAAAAGCTGAAAATAGACAAGGACGCGGAGGCGGCCGCCGTGGCGCTGGAGATAGAGCAGGCGGCGGAGGAGGACAAGCCGGAGTATATCTTCCCCTCTGTGGAGCTGCTCAACCGCAGCGGCGACGCCACCTACGGCCAGGAGGGAGACCTGGACGAGACCCAGGAGCAGCTGGAGAGCGCCATCCGCTCCTTCGGCGTGGGGGCCAGCGTGGTGGGCGCCGTCCACGGGCCCACCATCACCCTGTACGAGCTGAAGCTGGAGCAGGGGGTCAAGCTGAACAAGATCACAAACCTGGCCGGGGACATCGCCCTGAGCCTGGGTGTGGTCAGCGTGCGCATCGCCCCCATCCCGGACAAGATATCCACCGTGGGGGTGGAGGTGCCCAACAAGAACGTGCGCACCGTGTGGCTGGGGGACGTGATAGACTCCGACGCCTTCCGGAACGCCAAAAACAAGCTGAGCGTGGCCCTGGGCAAGGATATCGGCGGCAACATCATCGTGGGCAACATCGCCAAGATGCCCCACGTGCTCATCGCCGGCACCACCGGCTCGGGCAAGTCCGTGTGCATCAACTCCCTGATACTGAGCCTGCTGTACAAGTCCACCCCGGACGAGGTACGCATGATCATGATAGACCCCAAGATGGTGGAGCTGGGCATTTATAACGGCATGCCCCACCTGTACGTGCCCGTGGTCACCGACCCGAAAAAGGCGGCGGGGGCCCTGCAGTGGTCCGTGGTGGAGATGCTCAAGCGCTACAGGCTGTTCTCCGAGGAGGGCGTCCGGGACCTGGCGGGGTACAACACCGTCCGCCGGAACCGGGGGGAGGAGACCCTGCCCCAGGTGGTTATCATCATCGACGAGCTGGCCGACCTGATGATGGTGGCCTCCAAGGAGGTGGAGGAGTCCATCTGCCGCGTGGCCCAGATGGGCCGCGCCGCAGGCATGCACCTGGTGGTGGCCACCCAGCGGCCCTCCGCGGACGTGATCACCGGCCTGATGAAGGCCAATATCCCCAGCCGCATCGCCTTCGCGGTGTCCAGCTCCCTGGAGAGCCGGATCATCCTGGACCAGCAGGGGGCGGAAAAGCTGGTGGGCGCGGGCGATATGCTCTATTCCCCCATCGGCAGCAAGCCCGTCCGCGTCCAGGGCGCCTTCGTCACCGACGAGGAGCGGGAGGAGATCATCAACTTTGTGAAGAAAGAGGCCGAGGCCGAGTACAGCGACGAGATACTGGCGGAGATCGAGAAGGCCGCCGCCGACAAGGGCGAGAAGAACGCCCAGCCCGAGGAGGACGCGGGGCCGAAGAACGACTACGACGAGCTTCTGCCCCAGGCGGTGGACGTGATATTCGAGACGAAGCAGGCCTCCGTGAGCATGCTCCAGCGGCGGCTGAAGCTGGGCTATTCCCGAGCCGCCCGGCTCATCGACCAGCTGGAGGAGGTGGGCGTGGTGGGCCCCTACGAGGGCTCCAAGCCCCGGCAGATCGTGCTGACGAAGCAGCAGTGGCAGGAGATGCAGTACGCCCACGGCACCGCGCCTGTGGACACCATCGCCCAGGAATTCGCCCAGGTGTCCGAGAGCGACGAGTTCGCCCCCACCGCCGAGGAGGAGGGGGATAAGGACCCGGCGGCTATACCCGCCGGGGGGCCGGAGCCCAGTGAGGAGGACGAGCTGCTGTGACGGATATATACGCGCCCCTGGACGACGCCGGGCTCCAGGCCATGGGCGCGCTGGAGCTGGCTTATGTGGGCGACGGGGTGTACGAGCTTCTCGTGCGCACCCATCTGGCCCGCCTGGGGGCGGCCCGGGTGGGGCAGATGCACCATGCGGCGGTGGCATACGTGTCCGCCCCCGCCCAGGCCGCCGCGGCCGAGAGCCTGGCGCCCTATATGACCGAGGAGGAGCGGCGGGTCTTCCACCGGGGGCGGAACGCCCACGTGCACGGCTGTCCCGCCGGGTGCACCGTAGCCCAGTACCACGCGGCCACGGCTCTGGAGGCCCTGTTCGGCTATCTGTGGCTGTCCGGCCGATCGGAGCGGGCGGGGGAGCTTTTTGAACGGATATGGGAGGAAGACCATGCCTCTTGACGCCATCTTTATAGGAGAGCTTGGCCGGGAGCTGAACGAGCGGCTCACCGGCATGAAGATAGACCGTGTCCAGCAGCCGGAAAAGGACACGGTCCTGCTCGTATTGCGGGGCAATGGGGGCGGGGCCAGGCTGCTTATATGCTTCGGCTCCGGCTCGGCCCGGATATGCCTGACCGGGGCGGAGTATGAAAATCCCGCCCAGCCGCCTATGTTCTGCATGCTGCTGCGCAAGCACCTGCTGGGGGGGCGGATAACCGGCGTGACCCAGCCGGAGGGGGAGCGGATGCTCCTGGTGGGGCTGACCGCCTACGACGACATGGGCGAGGCCGTGTCCAGGACCCTGGCAGTGGAGCTTTTGGGGCGCAACGCCAATCTGATACTGGTGGACGAGACGGGCCGCATCGTGGACGCCGCCCGCCGGGTGGACGAGGAGATGAGCCCCCTGCGCCAGCTGATGCCGGGGCTGCTCTATCGGCTGCCACCCAAGCCGGAGCCGGGGCGGTTTTCCGGGCTGTCCCCCCTTGTGCGCCGGGAGATGGAGTGGCGGGGCCTGCCCCCGGAGCGGGCCAGCCTGGAGGGCGTGACGCCCACGCCCACCATGCTGGTAGAGCAGGGCCAGCCCAAGGACTTCACCTTCCTGCCCATTTTGCAGTACGGCCCGTCGGTGGAGAGCGTGACATACCCCGGCTGGTCGGCCCTGCTGGAGGCCTTTTATGCCGAGAAGGACAGGGTAGGACACCTGAAGGGCCGGGCCCGGAGCCTGACAAAGCTTGTCCGCAGCGCCAAAAACCGCACGGAGAAGAAGCTGGCCCTGCGCCTGCAGGAGCTGGCCGCCACGGCCGACAGGGAGGAGGATAAGCGCCGAGGGGACCTGATCACCGCCAATATCTGGCGGATGAAGCCAGGCATGGCCAGCGTCACGGTGGAGGATTTCTATGAGCCTGGGTCCCCGGCTGTCACGGTGCCTCTTGACCCGAGAAAGTCCCCCCAGCAAAACGCCGCCGCCTGCTATAAGCAGTACACCAAGAAAAAGACCGCTAGGGAACACCTGACGGCCCTGATAGAGGAGAACCGGACGGAGGCGGACTATCTGGCCTCCATCGCCGCGGAGCTGGACCGGGCCCAGACCCAGGGGGACCTGGACGTGATACGCCAGGAGCTGGTCCAGGCGGGCTATGTCCGGGAGCCAAAGGGGAAGGGCAAGCGCCGGGAGAGGCCCGCCCAGCCGATGCGGTTTGTCACTTCCGGGGGACTGGAGGTGCTGGTGGGGCGCAGCAACCTGCAAAACGACGAGCTCACCTTCCGAATCGCCCGGCGGACGGACCTGTGGCTCCACGCCCAAAAGCTCCACGGGGCCCATGTCATCCTCCGGTGTGAGGGTGCCGAGCCGGACGAGAGGAGCGTATACGAGGCGGCCTCCCTGGCGGCGTTTTACTCCGAGGGGAGCCAGGCCGGGCGGGCGGCGGTGGACGCGACCCAGGCCCGGAACGTGAAAAAGCCCAGGGGGGCCCGGCCCGGCATGGTCATATATACCGGCCAGCGGACCATCATGGCGGAGCCGAAAAAGGATATATGAAACGATTCTCCCGCGGGAAACCCGCGGGAGAAATATTTCATCCGTCTTATCGAGAGGATATCAGACCGATGGCGTTTGCCAGCAGCTCCGCTGCCCCGGCCCGGGTGAGCACGGCGTCCACGTCCTCCCAGGAGCGGGGCATCACGCCGCAGGCGGTCAGATTGGCCACGGCCTGGGCCCAGGAGGCCTGGCTGTTGTCCTCGCCCACATAGGCCGCCGCGCTGACCACGTTCGTCACGCCCAGAACGGAGTTGAGCGTCACGCACGCCTCGCCCAGGGTGATGGGCTCGTCGGGGCTGAAGGCCGCGCCGGTGCCGTTGGACTGGCCCTGGATATAGCCGTTCATGAGGGCGGTGGCCACGTAGGGTTTCAGCCAGGGGCTGATGGAATCGTCGTCGTTGAAGCCGGTGGTGCTCACGCCCTTGAGGGTGTCGCACCCGGCGGCGGTCATGCACATGGACAGATACTCGCCCCGGCTCACCTGGGCGGTGGGATTGAACACATAGTCCTCGCCCACGTACTCGCCGGTGAACACCCCGTTTTCCGTCAGGGCCACGGCGGCGTATTCACTGCCGCTGCCGGTCAGGTCGGAGTAGGTCACCTTGGACTTTTGCTTGATGAGCTTGATGATCACCGTGCCCTCCTGGGACACGTTGCCGAAGCTGTCGATGGCCCGGAAGCCGAAATAGTCTTTGCCGCGCTTGCCCTCCTTGGGGCTGTAGACGAAATAGCCCTCGGGGGAGAGCTGCACGGTGCCCTTCATGGGCGCGGTAGCGACCTCAAAGGTCACGGTGTCCCCGTCCGCGTCGTAGGCGGCCAGCTGGCCCCCCACGGACACGCCCCGGTAGGTCTCTATCTCCTGGTTCTCCGCCAGGGGCGCGGTGTTGGCCGTGTTGGGCTTCGTCACCTCTCCGTCGGCGGAGACGCGCCCGCTGACGGATACCACCGATTGGTTGGGGGCGTAGGATGAGGAGGAGAGCTCATCTTCTTCCTCGTCTTCCTCCGCCTCGCCGGTGGGGGAGGCGCTGGGCTCGGCCTGTTTGGTCATGTCCAGGTCCCGGAGCGGCGCGGAGGCGACGGCCGGTGTGGCGCCCAGGATGAGAGTAAAAAGCAGTGCCCATGCTATTGCAGTTCGTTTCATGTAACGACCTCCATGTAAATTTGTACCGTTATTCTGTTCGGCGGCGGCGCGAAATATTCCCAGACGCCCCAAAATCCCGCCGGAAAGAGGGACGGCGCGGGGCTTGGCACAACTATCATAAGCGCCCGGGGCGCGAGATATTCCATCTTTGCGCCCTTCCAGCGCCCGCCGGGCGGGAAAAACCACTTGACAAACAGAAGGGTACTGTATATAATTATCTGGCGTTCGCGGGGTTGCTGGAATTGGCAGACAGGCAGGCTTGAGGTGCCTGTGTT